>CAZTCM010000086.1:0-7297 GCA_964612285.1 uncultured Alistipes sp. | reverse complement strand
GACTCGGCATCAAATTGTTCGGCGGTCAGTTCGCAAAGGCGGGCAACATCATCGTCCGTCAGCGCGGTACGGTACACAACGCCGGTGAGAATGTCGGTATGGGTAAGGACCACACGCTGTTCGCCCTGGTAGACGGAACGGTTACGTTCTGCAAGAAGGGTGAGAATAAGTCGTATGTGAGCGTTACGCCGCTGGCAGAGTAAGCGCACAAGCACGAAACAAAAAGAGCGGGGAGGTCGAAAGCCTTCCCGCTCTTTTTGTGGGAGTGGTGGTCCCTGCCCTGTAAACGAAGCGGCCCGACCAAATTTGGTCGGGCCGCTTCGTTTACAGGGTTACCGTACTCTTCCCCTCACGAATCTGTTGCAGATTTTTCAGATTGTTGTAGAGGAAACGACGAATCTTCATCGAGGGGGTTTTGATAAACTCCTCCTTCAACTCGATGACCTCCGAGAGGTGCGAGAATTGGTTGACCTTCTCGTTTACATACCCCTTGATTTCGGTGCAGAGCTCCTTGCTCTTCGCTTCGAGGGCCTCCTGCTTGCTCTTCCAATTGGCGCGCCAATCGGCAATTCGAGCCTCCAATTGCTCGGCGTTGAAGTGCACGAAGGCGACCAAACGCCCCCCCTGCTCGGTCACGAGTGCCTCCTCGATGCAGTCGTGCTCGCTCAACACGCACTCAATGTCCTCGGGATAGATATTCTCACCGGCAGGGCCCAGAATCATATTCTTCAAGCGACCCTTGATATGCAGGCGTTTCTCTGCATCGAACTCACCGAGGTCACCCGTGTGGAACCAGCCATCGGCGTCAATCACCTCGGCCGTAGCCTCGGGATTCTTATAGTAGCCCAGCATACAGCACGGCGTCTTGGCAATCACCTCGCCCTGGCGCGTCTTGGGGTTGATATTATCCAGGCGCAACTCCACATAGGGGACTGCGGGGCCCGTCGAGCCAATCTCCTTCTTCATCGGCACGGCACCTGCCAAGAGCGGGGCCGTCTCGGTCAGACCATAGCCGATACCGTGCGGGATGCCGGCCTCAATCAGGAAGCGCTCGGTCGTGCCATCGAGTTTTGCACCGCCAATGCCGAGGAAGCGCAGACGACCGCCAAAGACCTGATAGAGCTTCTTTCCGGCCAACTTATGCAGCAGTTTGCGCACCGGTGCCATACTATAGGCGGCAGCCATCACTTTGTTGGCGGTAAACTTGCCACGCACCTGACTGCGGTAAATCTTCTCGATAATGAGCGGCACAATCAACATCACGGTCGGCTTCACGCGGCGCATCGCCGACACAAGGGTCGAGGCTGCGGGGGGACGGTCGAGGTAGAAGACCGGCACACCCTGTGAGAAGGGGAAAATCAGTCCCAGCGAGCACTCATAGACATGCGACATGGGCAGCACCGAGAGGAACGAATCCTCGCCCGAGATGGGGAAGAGTTGCTGGCAGAGGTCGGCATGCAGGGCCAACGACTGTTGCGAGTGCATCACCCCCTTGGGCGACGAGGTCGTACCCGAGGTGTAGATAATCGAAGCGAGCTCCTCAGGCTGCGGCACTGCGGTCGAACCCTGCTCCTCGACGCGCTGCGTCAGTACTTTGAGGTTCTTCGTGCGTACGACGATGTTGAGTTTCTCAATCGCCTCCTTCGGAATTCTGCTATACAGTTTATCCGATACGAGCAGTGCCTTCGACTCGGAGTGTTCGAGAATCTTCGCCACCTCCTCGCCCGAGAAGCCGGGCAGAATCGGCACGATGACCATACCGGCCGAGACCACTGCAAAATAGCTCACGCCCCAGTTGGGCATCGAGCTGCTGTAAAGCGCCACCTTATCGCCCGGATTCAGACCGGCCGACGTGAGCGTCTGTTGAATCTGTTCAATACGGTTACCGACCTCTTTGAAGGTCACCTCTTCGCCATCGAGCATCGTAAACGCTACGCGCTCCGAGAATCGCTCGATGCTGCTGCGCACGAGGTCGTAGAGTGTCTTGAAAGCCATTTTATAATAATTTTAGCATCTATTGAAACGTAAGTTCCGCCACAAAAGTACAAAAAAAAGGGTAAATAGCCCAATTTTCCGCCAATAAAATCGTCAAAGGTCGCAACGGAGAGAATTCGAACGACGCGGTTCGACACTCCGCTGCGACCTTCGATAAGCAACTATCGCACGGCGTTACGCATAGAGGCAACGCTTGATGGAGTGCTTGGGCGTATGCACAAAGCCCCCCTCAACAACCTCCATTTTGGCAATCTGGCTATACTTGGGCAGCTCGGCATTGGCCATCTGGCGCGTCTGCTCCAAGAGCACCTCCACCGGCTCGGTAGCCCCTTTGAGTTGCTCCTCATGGGGAGCGATGAGCGCCACGAGGGTCTTATCGCGCTCGACGATGAGCGACTCGCCGACGTAGGGCATCGTATTGAGTTTGGCCTCAATCTCCTCGGGGTAGATATTCTGGCCGTTCGACGAGAGAATCATGCACTTCGAGCGACCGCGGATGAAGATGTTGCCCTGAGCATCGATGACGCCGAGGTCACCCGTGCGCAACCAGCCATCCTCGGTAAAGGCGGCCGACGTCGCCTCCTCGTTCTTGTAGTAGCCCTGCATCACGTTGGCACCGCGCACCTGCAACTCGCCCACCACCTTTTGCGGATCCGACGAATCGACACGAATCTCATTGTTGGTCACGATGCGGCCGCACGAACCGGGCTTGAAGGTCGACCAGTGTTGATAGGCCACCAGCGGAGCGCACTCGGTCATGCCGTAACCCACCGTGTAAGGCATCTTCGCGGCACGCATCACCTTCTCGACCTCCTTGCTCAGGGCGGCACCACCCATCACAATCATGCAGGCCTTACCACCGAAGGCATTCATGATTTGCTCGCGAATCTTCTTGTAAATCACACCTTTCAGCACCGGAATAGAGGTCAGCACGCGCATCAGCGGCTTCTTCAACACCGGCATCACCTTGCCCTTGATGACCTTCTCCATCACCAGCGGCACCGTAATCAGGATGTAGGGCTTAATCTCGGCGAAGGCAGCCATCAGCACCGTGGGCGACGGGGTCTTGCCGAGGAAGATGACATGAGCACCTCCGCAGAAGGGATACAAAAACTCGAACGCAAGGCCATACATGTGGGCCATCGGCAACATCGACATCATCGTAGCCTCCTGCGGCACGGGAATCTTATCCATACCGAAGTGGATGTTCGACGAGATGTTGCGGCCCGTGAGCATGATTCCCTTCGGCGAGCCGGTCGTACCCGAGGTGTAGTTGATGGCCATCAGTTCATCGAGTTTGTCGTAGGCCAGATGCAGATTGTCGCGCTGCACCCCCTTCGGATAGGTCTCGGCAAAGCGCGCATCGAGTTGCGCGAAACTCTCCTTCAACGCCTCGTCGGCCGTATATAATAAGGTATAGTCCTCGATATTGATGGCTGCCACCAGGTGGGGCATCTTTTCGGGATTGAGGTCGGCCCACTTCTTGGGCTCGGTGAAGAGCAGGCGGCTCTCCGAGTGGTGGGTCAAATCCTGCAAACCCTCGTTCGTAAAGTCGGCCAGAATGGGGACTACCACAGCGTGATACGAAGCCACCGAGAGGAAGGCCATGGCCCAGTGTGCCGAGTTGGCACCCGAGAGGGCAATCTTATCGCCGGGCTTGATGCCGGCTGCCTTATAGAGCAGGTGCAGACGTGCAAACTGCTCGGCCACCTGGGCGCTGGTGAAGGTAGCACCACGGTAGTCGCTCAATGCAGGTTTCTCCCAATTACGACGCAGGCGCGTCTCCAAAACGGTCAGAAAATGTTCCATGTTCTTTGTCGTGTATTTTGTAATTCGATTTGTCGCAACGCGATTTTCATTGCGAAGGTCGCACAAAATCGCGAAACGGCAAAAAAAATGGGGTATTCGCCCCTGCGAGGGGAGAAATTCGATTATTTGGGGTGAAAATACTTATATCGGGGTGAATTTATTTCGCGCATCGGCTTATTTTGGGTAAATTTGTAACAAACGACACCCCTATGCTCGAACGAGAACAGCTCATCGCCTGGGCCCGCGAAGAGGGCTTCGACCTCTGCGGTCTGACCCCCGCACGTTCACTTGCCGAGCACGAAGCGCGCTTTCGTGCCTGGTTGGGAGCGGGGCATCATGCCTCGCTCGGCTACTTGGAGCGCAACATCGAAAAACGCTTCGACGCTTCGCTGCTCGTCGAGGGTGCTCGCACGGTGGTGGTCTGTGCCGTAGCCACGAAAAACCCCGTCAGCGAAGGGTATCATCCCTCCTGCCGCACGAAGATTGCCTCCTATGCCTGCATGCGCGACTACCACACGACGCTGCGCGAGATGTTGCAGCGACTGCTTGTGCGCATTCGCACCGCCTACCCCGCTACCACGGGGCGAGCCTTTGTCGATTCGGCGCCGTTGGCCGAAAAGTCGCTGGCTGTCGAGGCCGGTTTGGGGTGGATAGGCCGCCAATCGCTCCTCGTAACCCCGCAATACGGCACCTTTGTTCATCTGGGCGAATTGGTGCTCACTACCGAGGCCGACCACTACGACACCCCCTTTTCAGGCAACCGCTGCGGCTCGTGTCGCGCCTGCATCGACCACTGCCCTACGGGGGCCATCTGCGCGAAGGAGCGTCTGATTGACACGCGACGCTGCATCGCCTGCCACACCATCGAGCAACAGCCCGCCACAAAGATTGACCTCGACGGCTGGATTTTCGGATGCGACAGCTGCCAGCACCACTGCCCCTACAACCGGCAGGCGCCGCTCTGTGACAAGGCCGCCTTTACGCCGCTCTTCGACCCGCGCGATTGCACCGCCGAACAGTGGCTCGCGATGAGTGAAGCCGAATTCGAGGCGCAATACGGCACTACCCCGATGCTCCGCAGCGGGCTTCGGCGTATTCAACAATCGATTCAGCAAGAGGATTAACTTCCCCGAATTCGGGTATTTTCAGCTATTTACGCAGGCGCAGAAGTTGCATGATGCGCTCCGAGAGTTCGATATTCTCCATCATCGGTTCGAAACGGTTGGCGCCACACCCATAGAAATAGGCCGGCACTCGCACCGCCGTATGCGAACCCGTCGAGAAACGATAGTCGATACCGCTCTCCGAGAGGGTGAAATCGCTCTTTCCGCTCGGCAGGGTCAATCCGCCCGTCTCGTGATCGGCCGTCACCACGACCAATGTCCCCGGGTGTTCGTCGGCAAAATCCATCGCCACGGCCACCGCGCGCTCGAAATCGCGCATCTCGGCCAATGTGCGGGCGGCATCGCGGGCGTGGCTCGCACCATCAATCAACGACCCCTCGACCATCAGCAGGAAACCATCCTTATCCCCTCTCAACAAATCCAGCGCCTTCTGCGTTGCCCGCGACAGGTAGTCGCCACGCGCCGGCTGATCGGGCAGATGCCCCTCGCTCATCACCGCCACCAAACGGCCTTTATCGACCTGCTCCGTCTCGTCGAGGGTCGTGGCAACGTGGTAGCCGCGTTGTGCCAACTGCTCACGGCAAGCGCCATTGAGCCAATGTGCACCACCACCCATCAGCACATCAAAATCGCAGGCCGTCAGTTGCTCATTGATGGTCGCATAGTCGCCACGCTTCCGAGCATGGGCATAGAAGGCCGCCGGCGTAGCGTGTTGCAATTCGCTGGTTACGACCAATCCCGTTGCCAACCCCTTGTCGCGTGCCCGCTCCATCATCGAGGTCAGCACCTCCCCCTCGGGCGAGAGCCCCACGGTCGAGTTGTCGGTCTTGGTGCCGGTGGCCAGCGCCGTACCGGCTGCGGCCGAGTCGGTCACACGGTTGTTAGCCGAGCGCGTAGCCACCAAAGCCACCGCCTCGGCACGCTCGAAGGCCGTAGGTTGGAACTGCTGCTCTATCTCCATCAACGAGAGATGCGCCAGGCCCATTCCATCACCAATGAGCAGTATCACATTCCGCACGCGCTTACCTGCCTGCGCATGCTGCACTGTTGCAACCGACAACAGCAACAAGGCTAAAAGAGGGAGAAATCGTTTCATAGCACCACAAAATTAGCAAAAAAAAGCCATCCTTATCGGCTTTTTTGTATCTTTACAAAAACTTTTTGCTATGGAGGTGAAAATTGCATCCGATTGGAAGGCGCTGCTGCAAGCCGAATTCGATAAGCCCTATTTTGCGGAGCTGACCCGCTTCGTCAAGGAGGAGTATGCCACCCATCGCATCTACCCGCGTGGCAGCAATATTTTTCGTGCCTTCGACAAATGCCCCGTCGATAAATTGAAGGTGGTCATCATCGGCCAGGACCCCTACCACGGCCCCGGACAGGCACACGGACTCTGTTTTTCGGTAGCCGACGGCGTGCCCCATCCCCCCTCGTTGCAGAACATCTTCAAGGAGGTGACCGCCGACATCGGCACGCCGATTCCCGCCTCGGGCAACCTCGACCGCTGGGCCGAGCAGGGGGTCTTACTCCTCAATGCCGTACTCACCGTTCGTGAACACGAGGCCGCCTCGCACGCAGGGCGCGGCTGGGAGCAATTCACCGATGCTGTGGTTCGCGCCATCAACGAGCGCAAACAAGGTGTGGTCTACATGCTGTGGGGAAGTTATGCCCAAAAGAAGGGAGCCATCGCCGACCCCTCGCGCAACTGCATCCTCAAAGCGGTACACCCTTCGCCCCTCTCGGTCTACCGCGGATTCTTCGGTTGCCGCCACTTCTCACGCGCCAACGAATACCTCATCCAACAAGGCAAGACACCCATTGCGTGGTAGTCATACAGGTCACAACAACACAAAAAGAGCATGTCCGTTTTAGTTTTTGGACATGCTCTTTTTATCAGATGTCGTAGGGTTACGCTTCGCTCGTCTTCAATGCCTCACGCAGCTTGGCGGGGAAATTTCCCTTGATGTCGCGCTCCATCGAGAGAATCATGCTGCAAATAGCACGAGCCGAGGAGCTGCCGTGGCCAATCATCACCGGTGCATTGATGCCGATGACCTGCGTACCGCCCACGCTCTCGCCATTCATCGCCTCCCAGAAATCCTGCTGGTAATAGAGCTTCGGAATCAGACGGCCCAATACGGGACGAAGGAAGTTCATCAGGCGCGGTTTGCCACCGCCGAGTTTGAAGTTGATGCGATAGAGTGCCTCGGCCATCTTCAAAATCGTGTTACCCACAAAGGCCTCGGCCACCACCACATCGGGGTCGGGACCGCCATAGGAGCCGGCAAAGATGTACGACGACTCGACATTACCCACAAAGTTGATGCGCTTGTCGGCCTTCAACAGTTCATAGGTCGCCTTGGCCTGGG
>CAZTCM010000085.1:0-7305 GCA_964612285.1 uncultured Alistipes sp. | reverse complement strand
CCAACCCCAGCTCGACCATCTTCTCGTCGCCGATGTAGTAGAGGCCGAAGAGGTCGGCGCGCGTCTCCTCCAAGGTCGAGGAGTAGCTGCCGAGGGCCGTGGGGCTTACCCCCTCCTTCAAACGGCCCGAACCGTGGCCCAGGCACTCGTGCAGGTCGGTGTGCAGGTCGTCGGCCAGCTTGCCATACAGTTTCATGCGTTCGCGGTCCTCTGCGCGCAACACAAACTCCTCCGTAAAGCCGTTGCCCTGCGCCGCCTTGTCATAGGCATAGGTGATGTTGTCGATGGTCACCGACTTCGAGCCGTGGTCGCGGCGAATCCAGTCGGCATTCGGCAGGTTGATGCCAATCGGCGTGGCGGGGTAGCAGTCACCGCCCAACATGGCCACCGTGATGACCTTGGCCGAAACACCCTTTACCTCGGGCTTGCGATAGGCGGGGTTGATGGGCGAGTGGTCCTCGAACCATTGTGCATTGGCCGAGATGACCTCCGTGCGGTGGCAGGCGGCTGCATCCTTGAAATTGACGTTGGCCTCCCACGAAGCCTTGCGACCCAGCGCATCGCCATAATCCTCGATGAAGCCGTTGACGAAATCGACGTTCGATGCGGTGTCGGCCACCCACGAGATGTTGTAGGCGTCGAAGAGCTTCAAGTCGCCCGTCTTGTAGTAGGCAATCAGGTGTGAAAGGGTCGTCTTCTGCGGCTCTTTGGCCACCGCCTCGGCCTTCTCCAACCAATAGACAATCTCCTTAATGGCGGCACCATACATGCCGTCGAGGTACCAGGTGCGCTCGATAAGGCGGCCCTTGTCGTCCTTGGTCAGCTGCGAGTTCAGACCATACGATACGGGGGTCGGGTTACCCTTGTCTGCAGCTGCCATGCGGGCATAGAAGGCCTCGGCTTCGGCCTGCGTCACCCCTTTGTAATAGTTGCTCGACGAGGTGAGGAGCAGGTCGTCGCCTGCCTTCTGGTTGAGCTTCGTGGGGTAGAGTGCGGGGTCGAAGATGGCGGCCACCACCGCACTGCGCAGCGTCTGCAACTCGCCAAAAGCCTCGTCGCCGACGCTCTCGATGAGCGACAGGAAATACTCCTCGGTGAATTCGGGCGTAAACTTATCGTTCGAGTAGTGGTGGTGGATGCCGTTGGCAAACCACACCTTTTTCAGGTACTTCTCAAACGACTTCCACGCGGCCGTTGTGCGGTCACCCTCGTAGTGGGTGTAGATGCACTCCAAGGTGCGGCGCACCGGCAGGTTGATGGCGCAATTCTGGTCGAAAAGGATGTCGCGGCCGCATTTGGCAGCCTCGGCGAGGTAGTATACGAGCTCCTTCTCTTCGAGAGGAAGCTGCTCGAAGCCCGGAACCTCGTAGCGAATCACTTTGATGTCGTCGAAACGGTCGACAATCCAGGGCTGCTCGCTCTCGTTCGAGCAGCAGGCGGTGGCTGCAACAGCCACAAGGGGCACGGATGCCATACGAATTAGGTTTTTCATCGGGTTAAAGTGCAAAATTTTTGCAAAGATAAAAACTTAAATTCTAATTTTTGAATTTCTCATTTATTGTTTCTACTTTTGCAACGGAATATTGCAACCCATGAAAGTAGTAACCACCGTAAAACAACTGCGCGATGCGCTTGCCGAGGTGCCCCGTGCCGGAGTCGGTTTTGTCCCCACGATGGGGGCACTGCATGCCGGACACCGCTCGCTCGTCGAGCGTGCACGACGCGAAAACGAGGTCGTCGTGGTCAGCGTCTTTGTCAATCCCACACAATTCAACGACAAGAACGACCTGCGCAACTATCCCCGCACCCCCGAGGCCGATGCCGCCCTGTTGGAGGCCGCCGGTGCCGATGTGGTGCTGATGCCGTCGGTCGAGGAGATCTATCCCGAGCCCGATACGCGCTGCTTCGATTTCGGAGCGGTGGATAAGGTGATGGAGGGGGCTACGCGCCCGGGACACTTCAACGGAGTGGCTCAGGTCGTCAGTCGTCTCTTTGCAATGGTCGAGCCGGCGCGTGCCTACTTCGGCGAGAAGGATTTCCAACAGATTGCCGTCATCAAGGCGATGGTGGCGCAGTTGGGTCTGGAGGTCGAGATTGTCGAGTGCCCCATCATCCGTGATGCGGACGGACTGGCCCTCTCGTCGCGCAACCAGCTGCTGACTCCGGCCCATCGTGCCGCAGCCCCCCACATCTACGCCACGCTGCAACGTGCCGTCGAGCGCTCGCAGCAGCTCTCGCCCGCCGAACTTACGGCGTGGGTCGAGGCGGAAATCAACCGCGAGCCGCTGCTTGCGACCATCTACTTCCAGGCCGTCGATGCGCTGACGATGCAGCAGGTGACGACGTGGAACGATGCCGCGCAGATTCAGGGGTGCATCGCCGTGCAAGCCGGCGAAATTCGTCTGATTGATAACATTCGTATTCGATAACGATCATGAGTTTCCAGATTGAAGTCATCAAATCGAAAATCCACCGCGTGACGGTCACGCAGGCCGATTTGAACTATGTGGGCAGCATCACCATCGACGAGAAGTTGATGCAGGCCGCGAACATCATCGAGGGCGAGAAGGTGCAGATTCTCGACATCAACAATGGCGAGCGCTTCGAAACCTACGTCATCAAGGGGGCGCCGGAGAGCGGCTGCATCTGCCTGAACGGGGCGGCAGCACGCAAGGTGCAGGTGGGCGACGTCATCATCATCGCCTCCTATGCCCTGATGGATTTCGAGGCGGCGAAGGAGTTCCGCCCCTGGATCATCTTCCCCGACACGACGACCAACCGCCTGGTGAAATAGCGGTCGCATTCGGGGCCGATTCCCGCAGGAAAAAGAAGGAGCCTTCCTAACTTTTTACTTGTTAGGAAGGCTCCTTCTTTGTATTTGGGGGGGGCGTCACTCAACCACTCTCCAAAGTTGTTAATCGTGACGTATTATCTTCTGCGCTTTGCGCGTTTTGCCTCTAACTTTTCGATACGCTCCAAGGCACTCGAACCCTTCGTCTCGCCTTGTCGAACTGCTAAACGATAGAAACGCTTGGCAATCTCCAAATCCTCCGCAATGACCTTGCCTTCTTCGAAAATCAGCCCCTTCTCCATGGCTAATTTGGCATTCTTAGCGGCAGCCTTCTCGTACCACTCGATGGCCTTGTTGATGTTTACCTCCAAACCGTGTGTGCCACTCCAATAGGCGTCACCCATCAGGATCTGGGACGGATTGTGGTCGTTGTTGGCAGCGCGCTCGTACCATACAATCGCCTGACTCGGATCTTTGTCTGCGAGTCCGTCTCCCTTCATATACATCTTTGCCAAAATCAACTGCGCCTTTGTATGGCCTCCTTCGGCGGCCTTTCGTAACCATTTGAACGACTCGTAGGGATCCTTATCTGCGATAACTCCTGTCTCGTAGATTTCATATAAACAGAATTGAGATTCTACATGTCCCAATTCGGCAGCCTTGGTGTAGGTGGCGATTGCCTCTTGTTGTTGGGAGAGTTGTTTGCTTGATTTTTTGAACAATCCGCCACCATGAATCCCTTGTTCATAGAGCGAACGGGCTTTCAAGTAGAGTTCTTCGGGATTTTCGTTTCCGGTGAACTGTGCCGGCTGTTTGGGACTCTCTTGGGTAGGTGTGTGCGTGCGTCGCAAGCTTGAATTTTTGTTCGATTGCGGCTTGGGATCTGGCTGTGATGGGGTAGGTTGGGGAGCCTCCGCCGACGACGGAGTTACGGCAGGCTTTACCATAGCAGTCGATTGAACATTGATTACCTTCAAGGTCATCGGCTCGACGATGTCAAGTAACTCTCCCGATGTCACCACTTTTACCTGCTGTCGATCGACGTTGGCAGTTCTTACATCAATCATTTTGATACTTAACATATTGCGACCTCCTGTCAGAGTGACAACCGACAAGATGATTTTGTTGGCGCCGGCCATCTTACCAATCTCCGTAGCGTCGCTCTCTGCGACAATGCCCGAATTGGTGAACTGTTGCTCTTGCATTACCTTTTCCAACAGCGAACGCTCTACAATGGTGTGCCTGCCGGTGTTGACAATCGTCGAGGAGATAATCTCGCGAATCGCAATACGGGTACCATCGTCGATTGAAGTACCACTGGATGTGGGGTCAAATACGGCAATATTTAAAGATTGCTCTTCGTTGGCCATTGCCCATCCTGCCATGAAAAGTGCGGCGAATAGAATTAGGTATCGTTTCATTATTGTTTGATGTTTGTTCGTATAATTGTTCCAAGTTTATTCTTCAACTCTTTAAAACCGGCACGTGCAGCTTCGTTATAGCCCTGCGGATGTCCGCCCTTGACCGATAGGGCATCTTCGTAGATACGTTGCGAGGTGATGCGCTTGTCGATTGTCAATTCGGCATCGAGATAGGAAAAATAGGAGGTCATCGTGCCGATGGCAGCGGTGTGGCTTTGACGCGAGTGGACCACCACATTGATTGCCCAATCTGCCTTCTGGGGGTCGGTGGTGAAACTACATCCCTCGGCGGCAATTATTCCCTTCAACTCGTTTTGTAGCGGATAGCTCGATCCGAAGATGTCGGCCTCGCAGTTCAGATAGACCACTGCGGCGTGTTGCAGGTCGGCAATCCGCTGTTTGATTGTCTGCTCCAACGTGTTGGAACGGCTCATTAACTGTGTCAGTTCGGCTTGCAAATAGTCGAAGAAGTTTAGCCAGAGAAGGGCATCGTCTGCATTTGCCAACTCGGGTTGTACCAATTGTAACTCCTTTTGTGCGCGTGTCTTGAACCCCGTATTAGTGTAGTTTTGTGCTATGGCCAAGGCGTTTTCAATTTTATTGAAGGCAATCTGAATGGAGTTGAGGTAGTATCGGCGAGCCGCCGCTTTGTCGATATAAGCGATGGCTGCCCCTGTCCCATCCGCAGCGTTGTAGTGGCTTCGTATTTGGACGAGTTTCAACTCAACATCTGTCGAGAAATTGGTTTGCGCCTGATAGGTGATGTTGGTACGTCCGTTGATCGCCTCTTTCTTCATCGTTGCATACTCCTGCACGCGCACCTGAATCTGCTTGGCGAGGTTGGTGCGTGCATTGTTGATGAGGTAGTTCAGAAACTCCGACTCAGACCACCCGCGGTGATTGACATCACACTGCACATCGCTCAAATAGCCCGCCTGTGTGTAGGCGTTCCACTCGATCGGGTAGGAGGACTGGGCTGCAACGAACCCGCTGAACAGCAACAGCAAAAGGGTAAAGAGACTTCTCTTCATGACTGGGGCGTGTGTGAGGTTGGTTATCGTTTGGCCGCCTCGATAATCTGTTGGTTGACCTCAATGAATTGCTTGCGCTGTTCATCATTCAACCCCTGAGGCTCGACGATACCGGCTTTCTGGATCAGTTTGACGAAATAATCACCACGAATACCAACCTTTGCTGTGACGCTATACATTTTTGTGTTAGGATTGTATTCGATACGAACGTCTCCGAAGGGTTCACATGCAGACTGTAAGCTGGAACTTACCTGCTCCCAATGCGATTTCAGTGCAGTCTCGACTACACCGTTGTTTGCAACCTGGCCTCGTTCCGCTTCGTCCAGTACGGCGTTGGTCAGAATGCGCGAAATGGTTGCATAGGCTTCGCGCTGGGCCATCTCAATGGCAAACTGCTTGTTGTCGGCTTCACCAGAGCCTGCATACCAACGATAAGGACGCTTGATAATCTCGGTGCCATCCTCACTCAAAGTCTCAGAGATCTCAATACCTTGGACCGTCTCCGAAACTGCACGGACTTTCTCTCCTTCAAGACTCTTTGTTTTGCTGGCCCTCTTTTGACGTTGTGCCTCGACCGTTGTAGGAGCAGCAAGCAGACCCAAACATAGAATCATAAATAGAACTCGTTTCATAGTTATAAGGTTGTAGGTTCTTCCGTCGCGACTCCAATACGGAGGTTAGTTTTAAGTTGTGAAGATGTGAAGCCGAATCGTTTTGCCTGCATTGAAACTGGAAAAAGGGAAGAAAAACAATACACTCACTCCATTCGGTCGAAGCGGAAATACCACTTATTTAAAAGGCCGATATGGAGTGCGAGGTGTAATAGTTTTCGTTGCATATACACGAAAACTTCCCGATTTTCATCCAATGACAAACGCGATTACATCTTCGTTGCGAACATGTACATTATCCCTCAAGATAACGGTGCAAATCTTTTTTTTTTTTTACATTTCCAAATTTTTTTGTGATTTTTGCATGGGCATATGAGCTCGTTGCTTCACTTTTTTTTGTGGAGTATACGAAAAGGCGCAATCGGTGCGTTATAACTCACGAACAACACAAGAGAATCAAAGAAAACCGGAGAGCCTATGGTGCATTGATACGCTTTGTAACACAAACAACGTATTTAGGTATGAAAAAGCTATTTTTATTTTTGGGCGTGGTGGCCGTATCGGCTGCTGCCGGAGGTGTGACCGCATGGAGTCTGACCAAAGAGCGTGATACGCAAATCGAATATGTCGAGCGTGAGGTGGCAGCGGCGCCGGCGCTGGGTACCCATTTTACGGCCTACGAGGCGGGTAACTACCCCGACTTGACGTATGCGGCCGAGAATGCCGTGAAGGCGGTGGTCAATATCGAGGCGGTGCAGCGTGTCGAACTGCCGCAGCGCGGACAATTCGGCTACGACCCCTTCCTCGAATTCTTCGGCATCCCGCAGGGCTATGGCCGTCGGGGTGGCAGCAGCGAGCCGCAGTATCAGGAGCGCAAGGCGGGTGGCTCGGGTGTCATCATCTCCGACGATGGGTACATCGTGACGAACAACCACGTCGTGGATGGCGCCACGAAGTTGCGCGTGAAGCTCAACGACGGCCGCACCTACGATGCCGAGCTCATCGGCAAGGATTCGGCCACGGATATTGCCCTCTTGAAGATTGACGAGAAGGGGCTCCCGACCCTGCCCTTCGGCTCGTCGGATGCACTGCGTCTGGGTGAGTGGGTGCTGGCCATCGGGTCGCCCTACAACCTGCAATCGACCATCACGGCCGGCATCGTGAGCGCCAAGGCGCGTGCTTTGGGGGCGTTGTCGAACAATCCGGCCGACTTCTCGATTGAGTCGTTCATTCAGACCGATGCCGCCGTCAATCCGGGTAACTCGGGCGGCGCACTGGTCAATACGCGCGGCGAGTTGGTGAGTATCAACACGCTGATTCAGTCGCAGACGGGCAGCTATATCGGCTACTCGTTTGCCGTGCCCGAGTCAATCGTAAAGAAGGTGGTCGTAGACCTCAAACAGTACGGCATCGTGCAGCGTGCCCTGCTCGGCATCGGCTTCCAGGTCATC
>CAZTCM010000084.1:0-7329 GCA_964612285.1 uncultured Alistipes sp. | reverse complement strand
TTACTCACTTTCCAGGCGAGCCAGTTCAACCACTCCTGCACCTTTCCTTTTCGCGTCGACAAAGGTAGTACAAAATTCCGAAAAATACAACTATTTATCCGCGGGGTGCTTTCCGCTCCCCCTCACAAAGACAAAATGAGGTGCCGAATCGACTTCGACACCTCATTTATCAGGAAAGACCTGCCTTATACGCGCGGCTCCCAACCCTTCTCATACTTACGCCCCCAGAGTTTGTTCACCTCCTTGTCGGCGTTGAGAATGCGACCGTTGAGCGGGTCGATTTCGAGGGCGTGGCCCACACGCTGGGCGATGTTGCCATACTGTACCAACTGCGTCGAGATGCAGGCATCCACCAAGCCCGAGTTCAGTCTCGCGCCCTTGCGAATACCATCAAACCAGTTGCGGAAGTGGTAGAGGTCGAGGGCCTGCGAGGGGTTGAGCAGGTTGCCCGTCTCGAACTTCAACTCGCTCTTCACCTCCTTGATGAGTTTGCCGTTTATGTCGGTTACCTTGTAGTCATTACCGCCGCTTAGGTAGAGCGTGCCACTCTCGCCATAGAAAGCCACGCCAAGCGGAGCACCATCCACGGGCTGCTTGTTGCAGCTGCGACCCTCCCACGAACCGGAGGCCTTATCGCCAAACTGGTAGGTGATGAGCTGCGAATCGGGGGTTTCCCAATCATCCTCGTAGCGGTAGCGACCGCCAATCGAGCTCACCAACGTCGGATACTCCACATCCAGACCCCAGCGCATCAGGTCGACGAAGTGCGTGCCGTTGTTCAACGCCTCGCCGGTTCCCCAGTGCCAGAACCAGTGCCAATTGTAGTGCACGATATTGCTCTTGAACTCGCGGCGAGGTGCCGGTCCCTGCCACAAATCCCAATCCAACCATTCAGGAACCGGAACCACCTCACCGACGCCAATCGACTTGCGATTGTTCACATACCACGACTTGGCATAGCGCACCTTGCCAATCGAGCCCGAGCGCACCTCCTCGATACCGGCGATGACGTTGGGCCACGAACGACGCTGGTTACCCACCTGCACCACGGTACCATATTTGGCAGCAGCGCGCACGAGGAGTTCGTTCTCGGCCGGATTGTGGCTTGTCGGCTTTTCGAGGTAGACGTGTTTGCCAGCCTGCATGGCCATGATGGCCGCCGGAGCGTGCCAATGGTCGGGCATGGCAATCACCACAGCATCCACATCGTTCGATTCGAGCATCTTGCGCAAATCCTTCTCACCGCGCGGTGTCTGGCCCGTAATCTTCTTCACGACGGCCTGGCACTTCTCAATCGCACGCGAATCGACATCGCAGATGCAGGTAATCTCACACTCGGGCATCGTAGCCAACGCCGAGGCGATACCTTTACCGCGCGAATTCACACCAATCATGCCGACGCGCACCTTCTCGTTGGCACCGGCGATGTTGTTGTACGAGCGAGCTGCAAAGCCCGGCAGGATACCGCCCATCGTGGCAGCAGCCGCACCGGCCATCGCCTGTTTTAAGAAATCTCTTCGTGTAACCATAGTCAGTTCAGTTTTAGATAGTTTTTCGAATGGTCAAAAATAACCAAGATTCGAGAAAATTGCCCTCTCTTTATCGTCAATATCTCCTCAAAAAACGCAGAGATATCACATTCTTGCACGAAAAACGCACAACAGCAGGCGCACCAGGCCCCGTGGAATCCACAACAGCAGGTAGAACAACAGCGTGATGACGACCACAAAGCCGAGTTGCGAAAAGAGTTCACTCCACGGACGGTCGTACCCCACAATGGCGCCGACATTGACCAAAAAAGCGACCACAAAGAGGGCAAGCAGCAAGTTGCGTTCGCGGCGCAACTGCTTGGCTGTAATGACAATATCCTTCATAACCCTCCGCTGTTTAGAATTTCATGTAGGGAATCTTATACTCGTCGGGCAGATAGACCAACCCGCGACGCTCCATCGCCTCGTTACCCAACAGGCAGAGCAGCGTCGAACAGTAGGCCTCCTCGACCACATTCTTCGCCTTCTCGCCCGTGATACACGATTGGCAGAAGGCCGAGAGAATCACATCCGAGCCATCCTTATCGACCCCGACCGTACTCTGGCCATGGTTGACGTGGACCTCGCCCTGAATAATGGCGTGGGGGTGGTATTTGCCCTGTGTCTCGGGACGCCAGCTGGGGCCGGCCGCCGGAATGGCTGCAAAGGCGCGTTCCTTGACCTGACCGATGAGTTGTCGCATGCCCGAGAGGGTGTTGTCCTCTTCGAGGTAGTAGATACCCTTGGCCAGCTCCATCGTACCCTTCGTACCGAGGATTTGGTCCTCCATGCCGTTGTATTTGTTCGAGATGAGCGACTCGTAGTTAATCTTCACCCCGTCCGAGTAGCGGTAGATGACATTCACGCTGTCATAGACCTCGCGACCATCCTTCCAATAGACAATGTCACCCAATCCTACCGCCGCCTCGGGCATCTTATCGGCCACCCAGTTGCAGACCTCCAACTGGTGGCTGGCCAGCTCGGTCATCAGGCCGCCCGAACTCTCCTTGTAGAGTCGCCAATTGATTTTGCGCTCCAACTCGGGCGAGGGGCACGGACGACGCCAGTCGGCATTACGGAACCAATGGCAACGCATCCCCGTCACCTCACCAATCAGCCCCTCGCGAATCAGCTTCATGGCGCGGATATACTTCTCGTCGTACATGCGCTGCATGCAGAAGTAGAGGGCGCGGTCGGTGTGTTGATAGGCATCGTAGATGGCCTTGCACTCGGCCATCGAGTGGGCCATGGCCTTCTCGCAGAAGACATGCTTGCCGGCCGCCAGCGCATCGAGCGCCATCGGAGCGTGCCAACTGAGCGGCGTCGAGATGATGACGCCGTCGATATCCTTCGCTTCGAGCAGTTTGCGGTAGTCCGTATAGGGCCGTGCGCCCGGGCACAACTCCAGTGCCTTTTGCAGGTTGGGGGCATAGTCGTCGCAGACAGCCACCACCTCGGCATGCGGGATGAGGTGGAGGTTGTGAATATGGTATTGTCCGCGCGAACCGGTACCGATGAGGGCGACACGGGCGCGAGCACCCGAAATCTCCTTCAACTTCTCCGGTGTACAAGCCGTCAGCCAGGGGGCCGTCGCCAACAGCGTTGCGCCGCCGGCCAGATAGCCCAACTCCTTGATAAATTTACGAAGGCTCAAATCTACGCCCTCTTCCTTACGTTCTTTCATCCGTATCGTTACAAATTGTATATCACAGGTTCTATCGTTCCAAAGGCCGCCGCCAACCGCGACTGCTCCTCCACATCGGCCACCATCCAGGCCGTGCTCAACACCTCGGCATCGAGGGCATCGGCCGCTTTGACCACCACTACCCGCCGCGTTTCGCACCATTCACCTCGCTTCGGATGGAGGATGTGGCCGCTGTATGTCGGGGTATTCCCCGAGGTCGAAAGGGCCGCATCGCGCAACTCGAAACGCCCCAACAACACCCCGTCGTAGGGGTTCTCGACCTCCACGGGCCAGCAGTCGCCATAGGGATGGCTCCCAAGGCCGAGAATCGAACTCCGCCCAAAATCGACAAAGGCCCGCTCGACCCCCGCCTCGCGCAGACGCTTCTCGATGCGTCGCAACAGATAGCCCTTGGCCATGCCGCCAAAGTCGAGTTGCAGGTCGGCGCGTTTCCTCAAACGCGTCGGCTCCAACTGCAACGCCGCCAACTGCCCGAGCGTGACGTCGAAAAGCCCCTCGGTGCGCAGCCCGTAGTCGCGCCCCAGATGCAGCAACTCGGCCAGCAGGGGACTGACCTCCCACCACACGTCGGTAGGCGCCGCATTGATTCGGGCCACTTCGCTCGTCGGCGAAAAGCGGTTCAGGCAGTCATCGAGCGAGGTGGCGAGTGCCACGAACTCCTGCCACAGTTGCTCCATCGTCGCACGAGGAGCATCGAACAGGAGCATATCGAGCCGTGTCCCCATCACGCGGGGAATGAAGCCGTGAAACATCGACTCCTCGGCATAATATCGGCTCCCGGGCTCCACGTTGTATCGATCGAAGCGATGGCCTGTCGGCTATTTTTGTTGCGCCAATTCGACGGCGCGGGTCGTCACATAATATTTTGCCACCGTGTTGGCACGCTCCGTAGCGGGCATCTCGGCTCCGCGCACATAGTCGAGGAACGAGGCGGCCACCTTGCTGAAATGGGCCTCGTGTCCCGTGCGCACCTCCTTCGGAATCACCACCAAGAAACGTCCCTCGGCACACTTCTCGGCCGCCAGGAAGGGGTATTGCTCCTTCAACCCGGCAACAGCCTGCGCCACGGTGGCCTCAAAGGCAGCCTCCTCCACGGCGGGGTGCTTCTCGACATAGAGCTCCTTCACAAAGCCGGTCGAGGGGTCCTGCACGGTGCGCAACGTAGCCTTCGAGCCACGCTTCACCGAACTGAACGTATCGCCACTGCCGGCCGGTGCCTGATAGTTCCAAATGACGCGCATCGAGGCGTGTACCCCCTTCATTGTGAAGTCGATTTCGCCGTTGGCGTTCACCTCCAACACCCCCTTGTGCAGATAGGGTGTCAGATAGTCGGGAAAGTCCGTCTCGCCCGTCGAGCGGCTAAACTGCTCCTGCGTGAGGCGAGTCGGCCAGTGCGAAGCGCGCGTCACAGCCACCTCCTCGGGGTAGCGCACCGCCTCCTCGGGGAAGCACTGCCATGCAATGAGGTCGATCAGATGCGTCGTGACATCGGCGATACCCTCGCCCTGCTGCGCCACGTCGTAGTACCACGCGGGGCGAATCAGCGGAGCGCCGTTCACCTCCTTGAAGAAGTGATGCACGCTTTCGAGCTCGATGGCCGGTTCCTCGCTACTTCCTGCGAGCAGTTCGCCAAAGAGTGCCTCCTCGGCCAAAAGCGCACGCTCGATGATGTTGAGCGTGTCGTAGCGCTCGGTCATCAGCTCGTAGAGCACCAGCCCCTGCTCTTCGGCAAGACGATAGGCCTCATCGAGCAGCGCAAAATCTGCGGTCGTGATGGCCAGCGGCTTATCGGCCAAAACGTGGTAGCCGGCACGAATGGCTTCGACGATGTAGTGGGTCTTTTTGCGGTTGTTACCTGCCAATACCACCACATCACCCACCTTCTCGGCGAGCAGTGGTTGCAGACACTCCTCCCCCGCAAAGACCTCTTCGACCCAGCAGGTCGGAGCCTCCTCCCGACTGTTAAAACGGTCAATGTTGGCCAGATATTGTTGCAGGCCGGCCCCTTCGGGAGCGTAGACGCGCACCGTGTCGCTGACCCCTTCGAGCGATTCACGCTGTACAAGTGCCGCATGGAAGTGGCCCGGGTCCAAGACCACGAACTGCAACTCGTCCGACCCCGCATTCGGGGTGGACGAGCACGATACAAAGGTCCATAGTGCGACCATGGCGAGTAGACGTAATCGTTTCATGACGAGCGATTTATTTATAGGCTTTGAGCAACTTTCTGGCCTCCTTCTCCCCCTTGGCATAGGCCTCTTCGAGGGTGACAATCTCGCCATTGCGCTCACGGCTCATGTTGGCAGCCTTCATGAAGGTGAAGATTTCGAGCGTCTCCTCCTTCGTCACCGGCACCTCGCCCGTGCGGAAGAATTGGAGAATCTCTTTGAGCATATCCTGGTAGCCTACATAGCCGCCCACCTCGACAGCCTCCTTCTCATTGTAGGCCGTACCGCCATAGATGGCCGGCTTGCCGACAATGGCACGGAACGTACCCAGACGACCATCCTTCCAGCGGCCTACGACGATATCGCCCTTCTCCGACGAAATGCGGTTCACCGCCTCGCAACCCGTACCCAGCACCGTATAGAGGGTCTCCACACCGTGGATGCCGTAGAATCCGAAGTCGGGGTGCGTCGGCTCGACCTTGTGGGGCGAGTAGCAGTCGGCGCCAATCAAAGCACCCTCCTCACCGGCACGCAACGCCTGATTACGCGGCGTAAAGCGCAGCGTTGATGTCGAGAAGATGGGGATGTTGTAGTGCTCGGCCATCTCATAAATGGCGATGGCATCGGCCAGCGTAGCACCGATGGGTTTGTCGATGAAGCAGCGCTTGCCCGCCTTGAAGACCTCCACGGCCTGCTCCAAGTGCAGACGGCCGTCGTTGGTTTCGAGCAGCACGCAATCCACCTGTTCGAGCAGTTCGGCAATCGAGCCCACGACCTTCACGCCATACTTCTCCACCGCCTTCGTGAAGCGGGGGATGCGCTCGTAGCTCGATTTGATGGTCTGCGAGCCGTAGGGATAGGCTGCCACAATGCGGAAATCGGCGGCCCACTCGGGGGTCGGCGTGCCGTTGATAAGTTTGGCAAAAGCGGCCGAGTGCGACGTATCGAGGCCGATGATGCCGATTTTCACAGGCTCCTTGGCGGCTACTACCGAGCAGACAACGAGCAAAGTCGAAAGAAGAAACAAGCGCAGTTTCATAGTGGTATATCAAGGGTTCAGGGTTAGCAGTTCAGTTTCGATGCGCTAGCAGCATCCAAATATAAGCAAGATTTTTCTTTTTTTCGCAAAATCGAGGCGGGACATTTTTCCGAAATCTCCCCTTCGACGGTCGCCTTCACGGCGTTGGCCTTGCCCGTGTAGGGCACGATGCAGAAGACCCACTCGGGGCGCACGAGCGTCGGGATGGTGAGGGTCAGGGCGTGGGTCGGCACCTGGTCAATCGTTTCGAAGCATTTGTCGTTGACCTGCTGCTGGCGGCACATCTCGTCGAGACTCACCACTTTGACCACCTTCGGGTCGTCGAAGAGGGCGACATGGGGGTCGTTGAAGGCGATGTGGCCATTCTCGCCGATACCCATGCAGACCACGTCGGTCGGATGCTCGTTCAGCAGGGCGGCATAACGCTCGCACTCGGCGTCGAGGTCCTCGGCCCCACCATTGATGTAGTAGACCTGCTTGAAAGGAACGCGGTCAAAGATGCGTGCACGCAGGAAGTTGCCAAAACCCTGCGGAGCATCGGCAGGCAGGCCGATATACTCGTCCATGTGGAAGGCGTTGATGCGGCTCCAATCGATGCGCTCGTCGGCAATCAACGCTTCGAGGAAGGCATTCTGCGAGGGGGCGGCGGCGAAGATGATGTTCACCTCCTGCTTCTCGGCCAGCAGTGCACAGATGCGGTCGGCAGCTTCTTGCGCGGCACCTGCCCCCATCTCTTCAACCGTGGGATAGATTTTCGTGACCAGTTTGTCTGTTTGTAGTGTGATGTGTTTCATCGTTATTTGCTATAAATTATTTTTCCTTCGGAGATTGTGTATGCGACGTGAATGCCCTCGTCGAAGATGACGATATCGGCATCTTTGCCCTCTT
>CAZTCM010000083.1:0-7456 GCA_964612285.1 uncultured Alistipes sp. | reverse complement strand
CGGAGTTGGTGGCTATTCTGGGCAACTTTGTCAATCGTGCACTGGTTTTGACCCAGAAATATTATGGGGGCGAGGTGCCTGCATGTGGCGAGTTGAACGACTACGATCGTGAGACGATTTCCGAGTTGCAGTCCATCAAGGCCAATTTGGAGCGCAACATCGAGCACTACCACTTCCGTGAAGCGCTGAAAGAGGCGATGAATTTCGCCCGCATCGGAAATAAGTACCTGGCAGACACCGAGCCGTGGAAAGTGGTTAAAACCGACCCCGAACGCGTAAAAACCATCCTTAATATTGCCTTGCAGATTACGGCCAATACGGCCATTGCCATCGAACCCTTCATGCCCTTCACGGCGGCGAAGATGATTCGGATGCTTGCCACCGAGAAATTTGGTTGGGAAGAGCTTGGCTCGATGGAACTCGTGAAGGCAGGCCACACGATTGGCAAGCCCGAATTGCTCTTCGAGAAGATTGAGGATGAGACCATCCAAAAGCAGCTCGACAAGTTGCAGGCAACGAAGGAGGTCAATTTGGCTGCAGAAAAGTCGCAAGAGGTTGAGGCTCAGAAAGATAGTGTTTCGTTCGACGATTTCCAGAAGATGGATATCCGCGTTTCGACGATTTTGACGGCCGAGAAGGTGGCCAAGACGAAGAAACTGTTGAAGCTGACTGTCGATACGGGCATCGATCAGCGTGAGATTGTTTCGGGTATTGCCGAGCATTTTACACCCGAGGAACTCGTTGGTAAACAGGTACTTGTGCTTGTAAATCTCGAACCGCGCGAGTTAAAGGGAACCCTTTCTCGCGGCATGATTCTGATGGCCGAGGATGCTTCGGGCAAGCTGCGTCTGTTGCAGCCGAACGAGGCGGTGAACAACGGAGCCATCGTAGGATAGAAGGCTTTGAAGATGGTGAATTTGGCTGATTGGGAGTGGTCGGAGCTTCGCTTCGACTACTACAAGACCGATTGCAACATTCGTTACAGTTTCTCTCCCGCCGAGGGTTGGAGTGCGATGCAATGCTCTGCTGATGAGACACTTCCGGTTCCATTGGCTGCCGCTTGTCTGCACTATGGCTCCTCGCTTTTCGAGGGGTTGAAGGCCTTTCGTGGCGTAGATGGTAAGGTGCGCATCTTCCGTTTGGAGGATACCGTGCAGCGGCTGCAATCTTCGGCCGCACGTCTCTGCCTGCCCATCCCTTCGCGCGAGATGATTGTGGAGGGGTGCTGTGAGGTGGTGCGACGCAATTTGCGTCACCTGCCCCCTTATGGTACGGGTGCTGCGATGTACCTCCGCCCGCTCGAAATAGGCACCTCGACCAGCTTTGGCGTGAAACCCTCCGAGGAGGCTCTCTTTGTGGTCTTCTGCTCGCCGGTGGGACCTTATTTCAAAGGGGGTATCCGCCCCATTAATGTCGCTATCGACTGCGAGCAGGATCGTGTTGCGGCTCGCGGTACGGGCGATGTGAAGATTGGCGCCAACTATGCCGCCAGCCTGCTACCCTACCGTCACGCGCGTGAATTGGGTTGTTCGAGTGTCTTGTTTCTCGACCCGCTCGAACATCGTTACCTCGACGAATGTGTGGCGGCCAACTTCTTCGCCATTCGCGATGGCGCCTATATCACGCCCAAATCGAGCACGATTCTCCCCTCCATTACGAACAAGACATTGCAAACGCTCGCCGAGGAGATGGGCTTGCGCGTGGAGGTGCGCCCTATTCCGGTGGAGGAGCTCGCTTCGTTTGAGGAGTGTGGTTGTTGTGGCACGGGGGCGATTATTGCGCCGATTGGCAATATTATCGACATGCGCAACGACAATCGATACCACTACACCGAGTCGGTTGGACCCGTAAGTCTTGCTTTGTATCACCGCCTGCTTGATATTCAATATGGCGTAGCGGAAGATACTCACGGCTGGAATACGATTGTTGAATAACAAATCGCACTTGTTAATGTTTAGAGAAAACGAGATGTTCCACGTGGAACATCTCGTTTTCTTGTTGGGTTGCAGTGTTCCACGTGGAACACTATCGGCCAAACTTGATGAGCAGTACATTTACATCGGCCGGAGATACGCCCGGAATGCGCGAAGCTTGTCCGATGGTTTTTGGGCGAATTTTGGTTAATTTTTGACGCGCCTCGATAGTTAGCGACTTTATTTCCATAAAATCGAACGAATCCGGAATAGAAACCTCCTCTAAACGGCGCAGTTTTTCGGCGTTTTGTCGTTCGCGCTCGATGTACCCTTTGTATTTGATTTGTATCTCGGCCTCCTCGATGGCGTCGGCTTTGATTTGCTCTTTTTGCAGGAATCGTTCGAGTTTTGGCAACGCACGGCGCACCCCCTCGATGGTAACACCGTTGCGCACCAACAGGTCGAAGAGCTTTTTCCCCTGGGTCAAAGGCTCTGAACCGACCGAAATCAGATAGTCGTTAATTTCGGCTATTTTGACACTCTGATTTTGCGCGAAGAAAATAAGCGATTCTACGGCCGATTTTTTTTCGACAAATTCTGCGGCTCTTTTTCTCGAAACAAGACCTATTTCGATACCCAGCGGCGTGAGTCGCAGGTCGGCATTGTCTTGTCGGAGCAGGATGCGATACTCGGCGCGCGAGGTAAACATGCGGTAGGGCTCGTCGACCCCCTTGGTCACCAGATCGTCAATGAGTACACCGATATAGGCTTCGTCGCGCTTCAAGACCACCGGCTCCTCCCCCATGCGGGCACGATGTGCATTGATTCCGGCCATCAACCCTTGGGCTGCGGCCTCCTCATAGCCGGTGGTGCCATTGACCTGACCGGCAAAGTAGAGTCCTTCGATAAGTTTCGTTTCGAGCGAATGGTGGAGCTGGGTCGGCGGAAAATAGTCATATTCGATGGCATATCCCGGGCGGTAGATGTGCAAATCTTCAAACCCCTCGATGCGATGCAGTGCCTCCCACTGCACCTCCCACGGAAGCGACGACGAGAAGCCGTTCAGGTAGTACTCGTTCGTGTGACGACCCTCGGGTTCGAGGAAGAGTTGGTGCTCCTCCTTGTCGGCAAAGGTGCGCAGCTTATCCTCGATGGAGGGGCAATAACGCGGTCCGATGCCGTGGATGGTGCCGTTGAAGAGCGGCGAACGCTCGAAACCGGTGCGTAGGATGTCGTGCACCTCCTTTGAGGTGTAGACCAAAAAACAAGGCATCTGCTCTTTAACCGGCTCTGTTTCAGAGGAAAATGAAAATTTCGAAGGCACTTCGTCGCCCCACTGCGGCTCCATGATTTCGAAGTTGATGGTGCGGGCGTCGAGTCGGGCCGGCGTACCGGTTTTCATCCGCCCCACCTCGAATCCGCGCGCCGCGAGGGTCTCGCCAATGCCGTGTGAGGCGGCATCTCCGGCTCGCCCACCCTCGGCTTGTGCTTCGCCGCAGTGCATCAGGCCTCCGAGGAAGGTGCCGGCCGTAAGAATCACTTTCCGGCAGGTGAAAGTTACACCCATTCGTGTCTTAACACCTTGAATACAAGGTTTTTCCGTCGAATCATCAAACAGCAATTCAGTCGCTGCATCTTGCCAAATATAGAGGTTGGTCGTATTTTCGAGCGTGTGTCGCCACTCGGCCGAAAAGGCCTCCTTGTCGCATTGTGCACGCGGGCTCCACATTGCGGCTCCTTTCGAGCGGTTGAGCATGCGGAATTGGATGCTGGTGCGGTCGGTGATGATTCCCATCATACCTCCCAGTGCATCTATTTCGCGAACGATTTGCCCCTTTGCTACCCCACCGACCGCCGGATTGCACGACATAGCGGCCAGCTTACTCATGTCCATCGTCAGCAACAGCGTGCGTGAACCCAGACGGGCTGCTGCCGAGGCAGCCTCGCAGCCGGCGTGTCCGCCACCGATGACGATGATGTCGTAATGTAGGGTCATAATTTCCAGAATTTCAAATATTTATCCTCTTTTCGGTGCATCTGGGCATTGGCACGAGGCGTTTTGTCCTTTTGACCGCAGAGGTGCAACACCCCGTGTACGATGACTCGACGCATCTCTTCGAGCGAGGTTGCGCCGTAGATGCGGGCGTTGTCGCGCACGGTCTCGATGTCGATGTAGATGTCGCCGTGGATGACGCCCTCCCCTTTCAAGTCGCTATAATCGAAGGTGATGATGTCTGTATAGTAGTCGTGCCCGAGGAATTGTCTATTCATTTCGAGCAGTCGGCGGGCCGAGCAGAAGATGTAGTTCACCTCCCCCATTTGGTAGCCCTCTTCGGCGCTCACCGCGGTGAGCCAGGCCGAGGTGCGGCGCTTCTCGGGCAGACGGTAGCGACAATCGTCGGTATGGTAGTGTACAGCCATTGTGTGTGCTATTTTTTGAAACAGGATGCGGCCGACATCACCTCGTTGGGGTCGGGCGAGTAGATGCCGAAGACGATTTTATATTCGGTCTCCATCGTGGCGGCATTGACCGCAGCCCCCACCGTTCCCAACGGCTGATTTTTGGCCACTTTTTGCTCTTTTTTAACCGCCACGGTACCCATGTTGGCATAGGAGGTGATGTACTCGCCATGTGCCACAAAAACGTCGTATTTGGCCGTGATGCGGTTCTGCTTTATTTCGACCACCTTTCCCTCGTAAATCGAGCGCACGGCGGTTCCCTTCTGTCCGGTAATTTCGGCCATGTTGCCCTTGTAGCGCTTCACCTTCCCATGTGCCACCGGCAGGTTCAACCCCGAGGTTTCGGCCGAGAACGAGGCTCCGGTCTTGTTGCCACGCGTGAGTTTGCGCAGTTCGCTGATGGCAACACTCAGCTGTTGCTCCTGCTCCATCTTGCGTTGCAGCGCCTTGCGCTCGCGCTGCGAAAGGTTGCGAATCTCCTTTTTGGCGGCCGAAGCGTCGCGTTGCAGCCGCTCTCGTTGCCTTGTGGCGCGGCGTGTGGCATCATCGAGTGACCGTTTCTGTCCATCGAGTTTTTCGCGCTCTGCTGCTACGGAACCTTGCAGTGTCTTGATTTCTTGCAGCTTGCGTTCGCGCAGCAACGCCATTTCACGCATGGCTGTCAGCCGACGGGCAATGTCGGAAAAACTTTTCGACGAAAAAAGATAACTGATGTAGTTGTTTTGGCGGTAGTTGCGATAGGCTTCACGCGCCAACATCTTGTATTGTTCGCGTGTGTGTTCGAGGTCGCTCTGCAAGCCGGTGGCCACACTGTCTGTACGAGCTATTTCGTCGCGTAGCAACGCTGCTTCGCGTTCATTTTCGGTGATGAGCTGGTTGCGCGACTCGATTTGACGCGCCAGACGCTTGGCTCGCTCTTCGGTCGAGGCGCGTCCCTTTTTGAGTTTGGAGATTTGCGCTTCCTCGTCGGCAATCCGCTTTTCGAGGGCTGCAATCGCCTTGCGCTGCTCGGCGATGCGTGCCTCGTTTTGTGCCACTGCAGGAGCCGTCAGCAAGCCGCAGAAAATGACGAGCATCAGCTGTAGAATCAATCGTTTCATGGCGGCTTAGGGTGTTTGGGGCGTTTGCAGTCGCTGCTCGATTGCAGCCTTGTCATACCCCTTATCCTGGGCGCGTTTCCAGTAGGTCTCGGCCATAAAGCGTTGCCCCAGCGCATTGAGGATGTCGCCATAGTGTACGAGCAGTTCGAGACTCTTCTGACCATCCAGCGCGATGGCCTTGCGAAGGAGTTGTCGTGCCTCCTCCGTGCGCCCCAATTTGAAGAGCACCCAGGCGTGGGTATCCATGTAGGTGGGGTTGTTGTCGGTCAGCTGTGCCACACGCTCGGACATGGCCAACGCCCGTTCCAACTCCTGCTCTTCGAGCGAAAGGAAGTAGGCCCAGTTGTTGAGTACCAAGACGTTGTCGGGGTTGTAGTCGAGCGCCGTTTCATAGGCCGCATAACTCTCTTTGCGGTATTTGCGGGCCTTACCGGCCGAGGAACTCTCCTCGGATTGTTGGTGATAGACATCGCCAATCTGCCCCCACACGACACTTCGCAATGAGTCGGTGGTGGTGTGGGTCAGCGCCTTTTTATAGAGGCGGATTGCCTCGTTGTATTTTTTCTGGCGGTAGAGTACGTTTCCGCCCGCGAGGTGCAGTTCGACTTTCTCGGGAAAGAGCACCAAGGCGCGGTCGACATAGAGTTGTACCGAATCGGGACGTTCGAGGTAGCTCTCGATGTCGATGATGGTCAGGTAGTAATCCTCTTGCGGCGGGGTATCGGCCGTGTGGAGTTTGTAGTGGGTCAGGGCCTGCTCCAATTCGCCCGAGGCAATCAGGTGGTCGGCATAGAGCTTCACCACGCGCGGATCGGTGGGATAGCGAATGGCCAGCAGCGAAGCTAAATCGTTGATTTGAAAATAGTTTTCGCGATAGAAATTTACATCCGACGTACAAATCTCAAAGTGGCGAATCTTTGCTTCGAGGGGCATTTCGTCGAGCGTGAAGAGACGACGTGTGGCCCACAGCATCGAACGGTAGTCGCGCCGATTATTGAAGAAGTCGGAGAGCGACATCAACGTGTTGAGATTCGTCGAGTCGATTTCAAGGGCGCGGTTGTAGGCCTGGCGAGCCAACGAATCTTTGCCCGAAACACCGTAGAGTTCAGCCAAAACGGTGTGGTGCTCCACCTCATAAGGCTCGCTCTCGATGAGGGTTTGTGCCTCTTCGATGGCGCGATCAATCTGTTGGGTGTTGGCCAACAACTGTCGTTTCATGCGCATCAAGAAGGGGATTCGCCCAAATCGTACTTCGGCCGAGTCGAGTACGGCGATGGCCGAATAGGGTTGCCCCGTGTGCTCGTAGAGTGCGGCCAAAATGCGATAGTTGTCGGGTTCACTCTCGGCTGTGTGGAGCTTCCGGAAGAGGGGAATGGCCTCTGCATAGCGGTTGTCCATCAGCAGAGCCTGCCCATAGAGGTGCTGATACCACTTGTTGGTCGAATCGAGTCGATAGGCCCGCTCGGAGAGGGTTACGGCCTCCTGTGGGGTTTTGTACAACCGATTGAACACCAAGCCGTAATAGGCCGGAGCATAGTTCGAGTCAGCCTCGATCGCAGCACGGAACAATCGGGCCGCTTCGGCCGTATCGCCCACAATGGCCACTTGCTTGATACCTTCGGTGTAGCAATGAAAACTGCGCAACGAATCGGCCCAACGGGGTCGCTCCTCCTCCCCTCCGCCGGTGGCAAAGGCGGTCGAGAAGAGCAACGCCGAGAGGAGGATGGCTGCAAAACGTCTCATTCCGAAGGTCTGTTTTGGCGCAATGGGGGCCTACAAAGCGTTGTCGAACTGGTGGAGGAAGCGCACGTCGTTTTCGAAGTAGAGACGCAGGTCCTTCACGCCATATTTGAGCATTGCGATACGCTCAATACCCATACCAAAGGCGAAACCTGAATATTTTTCGGGGTCGATGTTGCTTGCTTTCAACACGTTGGGGTCTACCATGCCGCAACCCATGATTTCGAGCCACCCCGTGCCCTT
>CAZTCM010000082.1:0-7509 GCA_964612285.1 uncultured Alistipes sp. | reverse complement strand
CCTCGTGCTTGATGCCGCTTCGCTCTACCGTCTCTCGGATGGCGTCGTGGTCTATGGCGAGGTGAGCTATGAGAACCGCACGCTTGACAAAGCTTCGGGATCTTATTGGATTGATCCCTCCTATGCGCCGTTCGACCTAATCGAACTGACGGCCGAAAATGCCGGTGAGAAACGCTACGAATCCTACCGAATCGCAGGACGGGTCGGAGCTGCGCTTACTCCCAAACTTGCCGGAGGCCTTACTTTCGACTATACGACTGCAAACTACGCCAAACATAAAGATTTGCGCCATGTAAACGCCCTGATGGCCCTGGAAGTAACGGCCGGATTACGCCATACACTCTCCCCAAAGGTAGCCGTTGGCGCAGCCTATACCTATCTCAGACGCAACGAAACGTTACAACTCGATCTCTACGGCAAAACCGACCGACAATACTACTCACTCGTGAGTTACGGCGGTTTCTTCGGCAAGAGCGAGCTGTTCGGTGACAGCGGTTACACGAAAGCGGGCGAAAACAAACCCCTCTTCGAGCAGCATCACGCCATCTCGCTACAATTGGAGTGGCAACTCTCACCTCGCCTTGCGTGGTTCAACGAATGGCGCTATGCCCAACGTGACGGTTCCTACGGCGACCCCTCGGCTTCGACGGTGGTCTATGCCGAGTACGATGGCACACAGATGGGTTATCGCACACTGCTGACCTATACCCAAACGAATCAGGAGCATCTATTCGACCTCGATTTAAGCCACCGTACAGTGGAGAATTTCGAGAATCTCTACAACTACGAGCGAGAGGAGACGGGGCGTGACTGGATTGAGTATCTCGGTCAACGCGACGTGGGTGAACGGCACGAGTTGCACCTTGCAGCCGGCTATACAGCTCGCTGGGGAATTGAGGATGGACTGGCCAAATGGCAGAGTGCATTGACGGCTACCTATCGCCACCGCGACCTCACCGCCTCGAACTACCCCGACTACCGCAAACAATCCATTGCATGGTGGCGCGTCGAGTTGGAAGGAAAACGCAATTTCCGCGTGGGGCGCAATTGCTACACGCTCACCCTGCGTGGTGGCTGTGGCGGCGGATCGGGAGCTCCGTCGAACGATGGGCGCTACACCACCACCGACAGCGAAACGCAGAGCCGCACACTCAATGATCTGCTGATGCAGGAGTATGAATTTCTCACCACCAACCGCCTCGTAACAGGAATCGATTTTCGCTATATGCGCACACTGGGGCGGTCGCAACTGCGTGCATTTGTCGAGGCGGGTTATCAACTAAACAAAGCGTTCCGATGCGACTACTTGGGCAACGCCATACGCCACGAAGCGGCCATTCGAATCGGATGCCACTTCTGACCGAACAGAAACAAGACTAATTTAATCATTTAATAGCTTAACACCATGAATTTCAAACACATTTTTACGATGATGGCCGTTACGCTGATGCTGACGGCTTGTGGAGGGAACACCACCAAGAACAAAACGACGAATGAGGCCGCGGAGGTCGCAGCCACCATCCTCGATATTGATGCGCTGCTGGCCGATGCCGCCACGCTTGCCGGTCAAGAGGTAGAGTTCGAGGGCATCTGCACCCACATTTGCAAGCACGGAGGCACAAAAATTTTCCTGATGGGCAGCGATGACAAACACACGTTGCGTGTCGAAGCCGCTGCACTCGGCTCGTTCAAACAGCAGTGTGTAAACAGCATTGTTAAGGTGAAGGGTAAGCTCGTGGAGGATCGCATTGACGAGGCCTATCTGCAACGCTGGGAGGCTGCCGCAGCTGCCGCAATGGCTAAACAACACGGTGAGACGGAGGCCGGTTGCGATACGGAGAAGGCCGCTCGTGGCGAGACGGGTAATACCATAGCGGAGCGTATTGCCGATTTTCGCGCCAAAATTGCTGCTCAAAAGGAGACTACGGGCAAGGATTATCTTTCGTTCTATCATGTAGAGGCTCGCTCGTATGAGATTCTCGAGTAGTCAGGCGAGAATGTTCTGTCGCACGATTCATCGCGAATTGTCCTATTTCTTCTCCGGCATGGTGTTAATCTACGCCATATCGGGGCTCTATATGAATCACCGCGACACAATCAATCCCCACTACACCATCACGCGCACCGAACTTCGATTGGGCACATTACCCTCGGCCGAGGAACTGAATCGCACGGCGGTTGAGGCGCTCTTGGCGCGAGCCGGAGTGAGCGAACGCTACACGAAACACTACTTCCCGCAGGAGGATCGCTTGAAGGTCTTTTTGAAGGGCGGCTCCTCGTTTGAAGCCGACCTGACAACGGGCGAAGCCCTCTATGAGTCGCTCCGCCGCCGACCGTTGGTGAGTACGATGACCACGCTCCACTACAACCCGGGGCGTTGGTGGACTTGGTTTGCCGATACATTTGCCGTGGGCTTGATTGTCATCACCCTCAGCGGCATCCTGATGCTCAAAGGGCGACGCGGGCTGTGGGGGCGAGGCGGTATTGAACTTGCGGCAGGTATCCTGCTTCCGATTATACTGTTGTTGTTAAGTTAAAGCCTACTTTTCTGAAAGATGAATAATGTGATTGAATGTCGCAACCTGACTCACTATTATGGGAAGCGACTGATTTATGAAAATCTATCGTTTGATGTGCCACAGGGACGCATCCTTGGTCTGCTGGGGAAGAACGGTACGGGTAAGACCACCACAATCAATATCCTCAGCGGTTTTTTGCAACCCCGCTCGGGCGAATGTCGCATCTTGGGGGAGAAGATTGGTGAGATGAACCCCCTAACACGCCGTAAAATAGGCTTGCTGATTGAGGGACATGTGCAGTACCAATTTATGACCATCGAGCAGATTGAGCGTTTCTACGCCGCGTTCTATCCCAACTGGAAGCGCGAAGCCTACTACGAACTGATGAGTCGATTGAAGGTGGCACCTCGCCAACGTATCAGCCGCATGTCGTGCGGTCAGCGTTCGCAGGTCGCCTTGGGACTCATCCTGGCACAAGACCCAGAGGTTCTGGTATTGGATGACTTCTCGTTGGGGCTCGACCCGGGCTATCGTCGGCTCTTTGTCGATTACCTGCGTGAATATGCCAAGGCAGAAAACAAAACGGTCTTTCTTACTTCGCATATCATTCAGGATATGGAACGATTGGTCGATGACTGCATCGTGATGGACTACGGCAAAATCTTGGTGCAGATGCCCGTCGAGGAGTTGCTGAGCAAGATGCGGCGCTACACGGCCACTGCCCCCGAGGGTTTCACGTTGCACGATACAGAGGGCATCTACAACCCCTCGATGATTCGCTCCACAATCGAACTCTACTCGATGGAGCCGGAGGCGCCCCTGCGTGCACGCCTCGAAAAGGAGGGATTGCACAATGTAACGGCAGAACGCCTCTCATTGGAGGATGCCTTTATTGGTTTAACCGGAAAATACTAACTTTTTTATGCTGAAAGCTTTGTGCTATAAAGAGTGGATTAAGACCCGTTGGTATGGGCTGTTAGCACTCGTGGTTTCGAGCGGTTTTGCAGGCTATGCAATGTTGCGCATAGCCCGCGTATTGACCCTCAAAGGGGCCGAGCACCTTTGGGTGGTGATGTTGCAGCGCGATGCCATCTTTGTAGATCTGTTGCAGTTTGTGCCACTGTTGCTCGGTTTGGCGTTGGCCATTGTGCAATTCGCCCCCGAGATGCATCATAAATCCTTCAAACTGACCCTGCACCTGCCCGTGAAGGCCTCGCACGCTGTACTGACGATGCTCCTTTATGGAGTGGGAGCCTTGGCGGTGATCTTCCTGCCGGCCTGGGGCTTGATGATTGGCTATTTGCAGTCGATTTTGGCAACCGAGTTGTGGCAACACATCCTGCTCAGTGCCGCGCCGTGGTATCTGGCCGGCTTTGCGGCTTATCTGCTGACGGCATGGGTGGCGCTGGAACCGACATGGAGTCATCGCGTAGTCGATACGCTCCTCGGCCTGCTGGTGCTCCGCATCTATTTCCTCGCACCTGCCCCCGAAGCCTATAACGCCTTCCTGCCGTGGTTAGCGGTGGCTACGCTGCTGCTGGGATTGCTCTCCATGCGCTCACTGACCCGCTTCCGTGATGGCCGACAAGACTAATTTAATAGATGATTGACTATGTTACGACTCAGTAAATTGCTATTTTGGGGCTTGGTGGCCCTCATTGCCTTGTGGCAACTGCCGTGGTGCTACAACTTCCTGGCAGCTAAATCCCACTCCACTCCCTTCACGCTTTACAGCTCGGTGGCGAGCGATTTTGCGGTATTGGAGCGAAGCGAAGATAAGCAGATGCGCTACACCGACCGTAGCGGCCGCAACTATACAGAGGAGCAGTTTGACTCGATTTTGCCAACCTTTTATTATCGACAGTTGGTGACCGACGACCGTTTCCCCGACTCGATCTGCGGAGTGGCCGTTACACCGCGTCTGATTCAACAAAACAACTTTACGATGCGTTTCAATCCTTCGGACATCAACAAGGCGCAGATTGGCCTGCAACAGCTTCTGGAATCGATGTCGGGGCGTGTCGACCTGGAACTGCCCGACGATGTATTCCGTGTGACCAATCAAGGGGTTGAGTTCGTGAAGATGGCCACGAACAGCCTCGACGAGGAGAAGAGCACCCGCTTCACGGAGATGATGCTTCGCAAGGGATTTCGCTTTCCGGCGCACCACCTATCGGGTAATCCGACCGACCGCAAGGAGTATGACGAGGGGTATGTGCTGCTCGATGCCGACCGTCGCCTCTTCCACTTAAAGCAGACAAAGGGACGTCCCTATGTGCGAGCCATCGAACTGCCCGAGGGGATGACTGCCGAGCGACTCTACATCACGGAGTTTCCCTCGCGCCGTACGCTCTGTTTTGTGGTCGATACCGACGGGGGATTTTGGGTTGTTGAGCGCAACTACCGCGTGGTTAAGACGGGCATTCCCGCGTTTAATCCCGAAACAGAATCGATGCTCATCTTTGGAAACCTTTTCGATTGGACGGTGAAGATTACGAATGAAAACTCGGAGCGCTATTATGCCCTCGACGGCAACGACTACCGCCTCCTCGACACCATGAGTCACTCACTCCCCCGACGTGGAATATGGGGCCTGAAATTTACCTCATCGAAAGATAAATTCGTAAAACCTCGCATCTAATCGCACCTTAAACAGAATACCGCCGGCAGAACTCATCTCGTTCTGCCGGCATGTTTTGTTGTCATGCTTTTTGCCGATTTTTTTTGGCATTGCGCTCCTCTTTCACTATCTTTGTCGCCTATGAGCGAATTTATTGTCAGTGCACGCAAGTACCGCCCCGCAACCTTCGCCTCGGTTGTCGGGCAGAAGCACATCACCTCGACGTTGAAAAACGCCATCGAGCGTGGTCAGTTGGCCCACGCCTACCTCTTCTGCGGACCGCGCGGCGTGGGTAAAACCACCTGTGCCCGCATCTTTGCCAAGGCCATCAACTGCCTCGAACCCCATGGTGCCGAGGCCTGCAACGGCTGCGAATCGTGCCGCTCGTTCAACGAGGGACGCTCGCTCAACATCCACGAACTCGACGCCGCATCGAACAACTCGGTAGAGGATATCCGCACCCTCATTGAGCAGGTACGCATCATCCCGCAGGTGGGTCGTTACTCGGTCTTCATCATCGACGAGGTGCACATGCTCTCGGCTGCCGCCTTCAATGCCTTCCTCAAAACGCTTGAAGAGCCGCCCCAGCATGCCATCTTCATCCTCGCCACCACCGAGAAACACAAAATCATCCCCACGATTCTCTCGCGTTGTCAGATTTACGACTTCAACCGCATCCGTGTTGAGGATTCGGTCGAGTATCTGCGTTACATCGCCTCGCAGGAGGGTGTTACGGCCGACGAGGAGTCGCTGAACCTCATCGCCCAGAAGGCTGATGGCGGTATGCGTGATGCCCTCTCGATGTTCGACAAGGCAGTCTCGTTCTGCGGCACGACACTCGACTACCGCTCGGTGGCCCAGACGCTCAACGTACTCGACTACGACACCTACTTCCGCATTACCGAACTACTCACAGCCGGAGCCTATGCCGAGGCACTCATCGCCTTCGACGAGGTGCTCTCCAAGGGTTTCTCGGGGCAGACCTTCATGGCCGGACTGAATCGCCACATGCGCGACCTGCTGATGGCCAAGCAACCCGACACGTTGCGTCTGATTGAGATGACGGGAGCACTGCTCGAACGCTATCACACGCAGGCGCAAAGTTGCGATGCCGAGTTCCTCTTCGCAGCCATCGCCATTCTGACGGAGCTGGACGGGAAAATCCGACAATCGTCGAACGGACGTCTGTTGGTGGAGCTGGGTCTGATGAAAATCGCAAGACTCGGCCAAAAAAAAAATAGTGCGATAGCACCCGACGAGGTCTACGCGCTGCCCGAACTGACACCGCGCGACGCCGCACCGACAGCAGCAACAGCATCGGTAACACCGACAGCAGCCACGCCCTCGGCCCCGTCGCCCGCACATCGGCCGACGACACCTACCCCACCGGTCGCAGAGGCGCAGACACCGAGTGCTCCGAAGCCGGTAACACCACCCGTTGCGCAACCGTCGACACCGACGACCGTCACTGCACGACCGACTGCGACCCCGCGTCGTTCACCATTGGGGGCTTCGTTGGCCGACATGTTGGCCCAGCAACAGGCGCCCCAACAGGCAGCATCGACCGAGGAGGCGGCCCAACAGGTGGTTGCCAAGCAGGTGGACCCGCATTGTGCCGAGAAAATCGAGGCGCATCGGGCACAAGTCATCGCAACGATTCGCGAGGAGCGTCCCCGTTTTGTCGCCACGTTTGAGCAGATGACTCTCCGCGGCAACACCATTGCCCTCCGCGTGCCCTCACGCGAGTTGCATGACGAGATTCTGCGCAATCGCACGCTGTTGCTGACGCTCATCGCCCGCACGGCCGGCGTGGAGGGAAGCATCGAATTGGAGGTCGGCATCGACGAGGAGTTGCGTGCTGCACGCCCCATCAAATTGGAGGACCGCGTGCGACACCTGACCGAGAAGAACCCGCTGCTGAGCGAACTACGCAAGGAGCTCGACATGGAGGTGGAGTAAGAGAAATTGAAGAAATGAAAATTTGAGATATAACAGATTACAATATGGCTTTGAAAAATTTTATCGAAGAGCTTGAATGGCGCGGGATGATTCACACGATTATGCCCGGTGCCAAAGAGCAATTGGAGAAGGAACTGACCACGGCCTACCTGGGCATTGACCCCACGGCCGACTCGCTACACATCGGCCACCTGGTGGGTGTGATGATTCTGAAACACTTCCAGCTGTGCGGTCACCGTCCGTTGGCACTCATCGGAGGTGCTACGGGTATGATTGGCGACCCGTCGGGCAAATCGCAGGAGCGCAACCTCCTGGATGAGGCTACACTGCGTCACAACCAAGAGGCAATTCGCGCCCAGCTGGCCAAGTTGCTCGACTTCGACTCGGAGGCTCCGAATGCAGCGCGTTTGG
>CAZTCM010000081.1:0-7699 GCA_964612285.1 uncultured Alistipes sp. | reverse complement strand
TGTTCGAGAACTACGGTTTCCAAAACTACTTCAATCAGAACTCCTACAACTGGAATGTCGCCTCGTCGGAGGCCTCGGAGCGGTTGCAAACACGCTCGGAGCGTCTCTATGCGCTCAATGCCGGCTATCACGTCGAGCCCATCGACATGCAGCATCTGGATGTGGCGGCCGAGAATTTCCGCACCATCTACAACAAGGCCTGGGCCCTCTTCTCGGGGGTAAAACCGATGGAGAAGGAGGAGGCGCAGGAGCTGATGAAGGTGATGAAACCCATCATCGACCCGCGCATCATCCTCTTCGCCTACCAGCACGACGAACCCATCGGCTTCTTCATCACGGTGCCCGACCTGAACCGCATCATCGGTCGCTTTGGCGGCAAATTCGGATTGTGGCAGAAGCTGCGTCTGCTGTGGGAGTTAAAGGTAAGAAAATCGTGTGACCGCGTCTTCGGCATCATCTTTGGCATCACCCCCGAGGCACAAGGCAAGGGGGTCGAGTCGGCCATCATGTACGAGTACCTGAAATTCGTCTACTCGCCCGACAACCGATACAAGGATATCGAATTGGCGTGGATTGGCGACTTCAACCCCGTGATGAACCGCATGATTATCAGCTATGCCGGCGCCACCTGTCACAAGGTACACACCACCTATCGCTACCTCTTCGACCGCGAGAAGGAGTTTACGCGCTGTCCACGACTGGGGCTGAAACGAAACAAATAAACCATTCGATACCATGAAAACTACCGTATTTACCCAATACCACATCGCAAACGGAGCCAAGATGGCCGAGTTTGCCGGTTACAACATGCCCATCGAGTTCTCGGGCATCAACGACGAGCACCAGACCGTCCGCCAAGGGGTCGGAGTCTTCGACGTGAGCCACATGGGCGAAATCTGGGTCAAGGGGCCCAAAGCGGTCGAGCTGCTGCAACGCATCACGACCAACGATGTGACGAAACTCTACGACGGCAGGGTGCAGTACAGCTGCATGCCGAACGGCCGTGGCGGCATCGTCGACGACATCCTGGTCTATCGCTTCGACGCGGAGACCTACATGCTCTGCGTCAATGCAGCCAACACCGAGAAGGATTGGCAGCACATCCTCGCCGAGGGCGCCAAGCTCGGTATGGAGGCCGGTCACGGCAAGGAGCTCTACAACGCCTCTGACGAGATTTGCCAATTGGCCGTGCAAGGACCGTGGGCCATGCAGCTCGTGCAGAAGATGTGCACGATTCCGGTCGAGGGAATGGAGTACTACACCTTCTGCAAGACGGAGGTGGCCGGTTGCAGCGCTATCCTCTCCATCACGGGCTATACGGGCTCGGGGGGCTGTGAGATTTATGTTGCCAACGAGGATGGCGAGCGGCTGTGGCAGGCTTTGTGGGCTGCCGGCGAGGAGTTCGGGCTGAAAAACATCGGTCTTGGAGCGCGCGACACCCTGCGTTTGGAGAAGGGTTTCTGCCTCTATGGCAACGACATCGACGATACGACCTCACCGCTCGAAGGCGGTTTGGGTTGGATTACGAAGTTTGCCGAGGGCAAGGCCTTCATCGACCGCGCAACCCTCGAAGCGCAGAAGGCTGCGGGGGTATCGCGTAAATTGGTGGGTCTGCGACTCATCGGCCGCGGTGTGCCCCGCCACGAATACAAGATTGCCACGCTCGAAGGCGAGGAGGTAGGCCATGTGACCTCGGGCACGATGTCGCCCTCGCTCAAAGTGGGCATCGCCCTGGGTTATGTCCGCACCGACTGCGCCAAAGTCGGCACCCATCTTGCCGTTGTTATCCGCGACCGCCTCATCGAGGCCGAGGTCGTAAAACTCCCCTTCGTATAATGGATTTCAAGAAATATCGTTTCGAGACGCGCCAGATTCACGCCGGTCTCGACCCCGACATCGAGAATGGTTCGCGCGGCGTGGGCATCTACCCCACGGCCGCCTACCGTTTCAAGAGTTGCGACTATGCAGCCCGCCTCTTCGAGTTGAGCGAGGGGGGCAACATCTACACCCGCCTGCAAAACCCCACCACCTCGGCCTACGAGGAGCGCATCGCAGCCCTCTATGGAGCGGTCGGCGCCCTGGCTGTAGCCTCGGGCATGTCGGCCATTCTGCTCACCGTGACGGCGCTGGCCCAGCAGGGAGACAACATCGTCGCCTCGCCCTACCTCTATGGAGGTACCTACAACCAATTCCGCATCTCGCTGCGCAAACTCGGCATCGAGGTGCGCATCGCCCCGACCGAGCGTGCCGAGGATTTCGAGGCCTTGTGCGACGAGCATACAAAATGCATCTATGTCGAGAGCATGGGCAACCCGACCTGCGCCGTGCCCGACTTGGAGGCCATTGCTGCTGTGGCGCGTGCGAAGGATGTACCCTTCGTGGTGGACAACACCTTTGGTGCCGCAGGTTACCTCTGCAACCCCTTCGAGTGGGGTGCCAACATCGTGGTCGATTCGGCGACGAAGTGGATTAACGGCCACGGCACGGCAATGGGTGGCGTGATTGTCGATGGAGGCAACTACAACTGGGGGAACGGGAAATTCCCGCAGATTGACGGCCCCTCGGAGGGATACCACGGGCTGAATCTCTACGAGGCATTCGGTGCGGCAGCCTTTGTCGTAAAGTGTCGCGTCGACGGATTGCGCGACTTCGGGTGCTGCCCCTCGCCCTTCGATGCCTACCTGATGATGATTGGCTTGGAAACGCTCTCGCTGCGCGTGAAGCAGGAGGTGGAAACGACCTGGAAGCTGGCCGAGTATTGCCGCAACCACCCGAAGGTGGAGCGTGTAAGTTTTGTCGGCTTTGAGGACCACCCGAGTTATGCCAACGCAAAGAAGTATTACCGCTTTGGCTCATCGGCGGTCTTTACCGTCGAGTTGAAGGGGACCTTGGAGAGCACCGTAAAATTTGTCGAGGCGCAAAAATTGGCGGCCCACATGACCATGATCGGCGACTCGATTACGGTCATCACCCACCCCGCATCGACCACCCACAAGCAGTTGAGCGAGGCCGACTTGAAGGCCGCAGGGGTGACCCCCACGCTGCTGCGCATCTCGGCCGGTCTGGAACATGCCGACGACCTGATTGCCGATTTCGAGGATGCCTTTGCTGCCGTGAAATAGCGTTACGCCGGCCAAGGCCAACCGCGTTACCAACAAAAAAAAATCCCCGTCCAGCACTCTGGACGGGGATTTTTGCTGATGAGCCGAAATTACTTCGCAGCATTCTTCTTATCGTAGCGTTTTGCGTAGCGGCTCATAAACTTATCGACGCGACCGGCGGTGTCAACCAGCTTCATCTTACCCGTGTAGAACGGGTGCGACGTGTTGGAGATTTCCATCTTATACACGGGATAGGTTTCGCCGTTCACTTCGATGGTCTCTTTTGTCGAAACGGCGGACCGGCACAAAAACACGTGGTCATTCGACATGTCCTTGAATGCCACCAAACGATAATTTTCGGGGTGAATACCTTTTTTCATTTGTTGTTTTTGTTAAAAATTAGTACTAATTGCGGGGCAAAGGTACACATAATTTTTCAATTCGCAACCCCTCGCGCCACTTTTTCGGGACAAAAAATGAGGAATCCCTATTTTTCATCGTCAGTTTTTCATTTTTCGCAGGATTTATACTACCTTTGCAACGCTGTTACGGCACGGGCCCATAGCTCAGTTGGTCAGAGCAGCGGACTCATAATCCGAAGGTCGTGGGATCATGCCCCTCTGGGCCCACAGCAAAAGCGGGTGTCGCAACGTTGAAGTTGGGCACCCGCTTTAATAATCGGCAGGCAATCCGGACTGCTGTAAATTTCCGGCAGACAGGGGGGGGGCATGCGAAATTCTAAATTAGGCTTGCACGATCTATAACACGTTACCGCGAGAGCCGTCAGGCGCGTGGCGGTCTAAAAAAGCACCACGGCCGTCATTGCATCAGTTCAGATTGCCACGCTCCCTGCGTTCGCTCGCAATGACGTTTTCGGCAACTGATTCATTTTGAATGCAAAATTCTAAATTTTGAATTGCCCAAACACTCCTCCGCCTTTTGCAGGCAATCCGTCAATCTTTTATCAGCTATTGCGCTCAATGATAAAACTGCACAGATGCACGAGCGAGGTGCGGTAGGGCGTGTCGTCGTACTCGGAGAGCATCTGCACGGCTTTGGCGATGTAGCCGTGCATGGCGGCTGCGGCTGCGGCAAGGCCCCCTTCGTCGAGCACAATTTGTTGCAGGCGCTGTACATTCTCCTCGTTGTCGTGGCAGGTTTTCAGCATAGCGAGCAACTCCGCACGGCGCGGCGCGTCGCATTTTTCGAGCACTTCGAGCAGCGGCAGCGTGATTTTCCCCTCGCGCAGGTCGTTGCCGCGCGGCTTGCCGGTCTGGGCCGAGGGGGTGTAGTCCAATATGTCGTCCTGAATCTGGAAGGCCATGCCGAGCGACTCGCCGAAGCGGCGCATCGCGGCCACCTTGTCGCGCGTGGCACCCACGGCCAAGGCGCCGGCCGAAGCGCTCACCCCGAGCAGTGAGGCGGTCTTCTTGTAGATGATGTCGAGGTAGATGCGGCGGGTCATGTTTTGACGTGCGGCGCAGTCATCCTGCAAAATCTCCCCCTCACACAACGAGGCCATACGTCCGCAGATGTGCGACACGAGGTCGAACTGGCCGCTTTCGAGACCGATGGCCATGTTGCGGGCCAAGATGTAGTCGCCCAGCAGCACCGCCTTGTGCGACTGCCAGCGGGCATTGATCGAAGGGCGACCCCGACGCGTGTCGGCCTCGTCAATCACATCGTCATGGATAAGCGAGGCGGTGTGAATCATCTCCACGAGCATCGCCGCCAACGAGACACGCTGACCTCCGGCTGCACCCGCCGAACGGGCATTCATCGCTGCCGAGAGGGTTACCAGCAGGGGGCGTATCCCCTTGCCACGCGACGAAAGGGCCTCTTTGAGCATCTCGCTCAACAACTCGCCATCGGCCGTAAACTGCCGCTCGACAAAGGCATCGTAGGCCTCCAATTCGCGGAGTACGGGTTGGCGTATCGAATCGAGTGTAATCATACCAAAAACTCTCTATACAGCCACAAAGATAGGCATTTTCCGGCGAACGTGGTAGCCAAATAACGATTTTTTCGTACCTTTACCCCATCGGAAAACTTTACACACAAAAAAATGAACCAAATCTTCGCTTCGTGGCATAAGTGGTTGCCCGCAGGGGTTGCCTTCCTACTCTTCTTCATCGCTTCGGCGCTCTACTTTGCGCCCCAGTTCAGTGGTGACCGGCTGACGCAGCACGACACAATGCAGTACGACGGCATGGCGCAGGAAATCAAGCAGATGCGTACCGAAACAGGCGAAGACCCCCAATGGAGCGGAGCGATGTTTGGCGGCATGCCGGCCTACCTGATTGATGTGAGCTACCCGACGCAACTCGTCGTGCAGAGCATCGGCCGCGTGAAGAACCTGCTGGCCACGCCGATGGCCTTTCTCTTCTTTGCGATGGCGGCGATGTGGCTCATGTTGCGCATCTGCCGCGTGGATGGATATTTGGCGATTCCTCCCGCCTTGGCGTATGGTTTTTCGACCTACTTCCTGCTCATCATCGGCGCAGGACACGTCACCAAGATGTGGGCGATGGTGTGGGCTCCGCTGATGATGGGTGGGGCCTGGATGACACTGCGCGGCAACCGCTGGCAGGGGGCTGCGCTGACCGGCGTGGCCGCCTCGCTCGAAATCGGGGCCAACCACCCGCAAATCACCTACTACTTCTTGATGGCCATGGCCGCCTTCTGGTTGAGCGAGGGGGTGGTGGCATGGCGCAGCAAGCGCGTGGGCGACTTCCTGCGACGCACGGCCCTGCTTGCCACGGTGGGCGTGGTGGCCGTACTTTCGAACCTCGCACCGCTGTGGTACACGATGCAGCATACGAAGGATACGATTCGCGGCGGCTCGGAGCTGGCCGTAAAGAGTGAGCCTGCGGCAGGCGGCCTCGATTTGGAGTATGCCACGGCGTGGAGCTATGGCCGCGCCGAGAGTTGGAACCTGCTGATTCCCGACTTCGCAGGGCGCGACTCGGCGACGGGTTTTGCCCCCGACGGAGCCGTGGCGGCCGTGGTTGATGACCTGGGCCTCAACGGATTGGCCGAGCAACTGCCCGCCTACTGGGGCGGACAACCCTATACGGCCGGCCCCACCTACCTCGGAGCGGCAGCCCTCTTTCTGGCCCTGCTCGGAGTGCTCCTCACCTCGGGGCGCAACCGTTGGTGGATACTCGGCATCTCGACGCTGATGTTATTCTTGGCGTGGGGGCGTAACTGGATGGCCTTCACCGAGTTCTTCTTCGACTACCTGCCCGGGTACAACAAATTCCGCACCGTCTCGATGACCTTGTGCGTCGTGCAGTGGACCGTGCCGTTGCTGGCCGCCTTAGCCCTGCGCGAATTGGCACAAAGCACCCTCCCGATGCGGGTGCAGCTGCGCAGCGTGGAACGTGCCGCAGCCATCACCGCAGGGTTGTGCCTCGTGATGATTCTCTTGGGCGGCACGCTCTTCTCGTTTGGCAAGGGGGAGGCGGTCGAATTGATGACCGGCTATATGCACGACCTCTTTGCCGCGAACGACATGCAGGCCTACATTGACCGCGGTATGGATGTCGAATGGGGCGAACAGATTGGTGCGGCGATGGCTGCCGAGCGCATCGCCATGATGCAGGCCGATGCGTGGCGTTCGCTGGTGATGGTGGCGTTGGCGGCCGGAGCCGTGGCGCTCTACGTCACCCGCAAGATGGGGAAAATTGCCCTCGCAGCCTCACTGGCCGCAGTGGTGCTCATCGACCTGGTTCCCGTAGACCTGCGCTTTTTGAACCACGACGACTTCCAACCCGCTTCGCGCCGTCGCATCACAATGACGGCCGCCGACAAAGCGATTTTACAGGACAAGGAGCCCGGGTATCGTGTGCTGAACCTCACGGTGAGCCCCTTCAACGATGCCACGACCTCCTATTTCCACCGCTCGGTGGGTGGTTATCATGGTGCGAAGTTGGCCCGCTACCAAGATTTGATTGACCGTTATCTCTCGTCCCGCAACGAGGCGGTGCTCGATATGCTCAACACGCGCTACCTGATTCTGCCCGATGATTCGGGTCGCCCCGTGGCTGAACGTCGCGGTACGGAGTTTGGCGCTGCGTGGTTTGTCGACAAGGTGGCGCTGGCCCCCTCGCCTCAGGCCGAAATCGACCTGCTGGGACAGGTCGACCTGCGCACCACGGCAGTTGTAGCGGGGGCTGACGAGGAGCGCATCCGTTCGCTGCGCAACGACACGTCGGAGAGCCACATCACGCTCGAAACCTATCGCCCCAACTACCTGTGCTATCATTACACATCTCCCGTCGAGGCGGTGGCGCTCTTCTCGGAAATCTACTACGACAAGGGGTGGACCGCCTATGTCGACGGCGAGGAGGCCCCCTATTTCCGTGCCGACTATGTACTGCGTGGCATGGAGTTGCCGGCCGGCGAGCACACCGTCGAGTGGCGCTTCCGCGCACCGAATTGGAACACAGTCAGCACCATCATGCTCATCGCCTCACTCGTGATTCTGCTCGGGGCTGTGGCGGCCATGGTGCATGGATGGCGCAATCGTAGCGATGCATAAAAAAGAGCCTGTCTAACAATAAAAAAAATGTTAGGCAGGTCTTTTTTTTGTTTGA
>CAZTCM010000080.1:606-7718 GCA_964612285.1 uncultured Alistipes sp. | reverse complement strand
GACAAATGTGCGACAAAATAAAACGCGCTGTTTCAAAGAGTTAGACGGGGTTGCGGATAACTGCCTGATATAAAAGAAAAAAGCGAAAACCTTTCGATTTTCGCTTTCTGTGATCCCGCTGGGGCTCGAACCCAGGACCCCAACATTAAAAGTGTTGTGCTCTACCTGCTGAGCTACGAGATCAACGCCAAATGTGCCGGACGTATCCGATTTGGTGGTGCAAATGTAGCCAATATTTTTTGTTTTGCAAAAAGTCGGGCCGCTATTTTTGATTTTTGTGTCGATTTCCGGCGCAATCTACCCCTCGCAAAGCCCTCATCCGCCCTCTGGCGAGTTCCTTTCACCGGTAAAGAGGCCGGGCAGGGGCCCTTGGGTGCAACACCCCCGATGCCCCTACCCTTCGTTTGCGCCTATTTCAAGTGCTGCTCGAAGAAATCTGCCGTCATGCGCAATATCTCATTGGCCTTGTCGCTGCGTTTTCCGTGGAGGTTGTGGTCGTAGTAGGGATAGATGACCAACTCTACCTCGCCGCCACGCCGACGAATCGCTTCGGCGTACTCCTCGCTCTGGGTGTAGTCTACCAGGCGGTCGCCCGTTCCATGGAAGAGCAGCGATGCCGGAATATGCTTTCTGGGCACCATATAGCAGGGCGAGTAGGCTTTAAGCATTTCGGGCGCGAGGTTGTAGAAATAGGCTTTGCGTCGCTGATTCTTCGGGGCTGCGATGTCCATTTTGCGCAGGTTGTAGGGCCCGGCATACCCCACCATCGCCTTCGAGCCTTTGATGCTCATCGCTGCAGCTGCCGAGAGATGAGCACCTGCCGACTGCCCACAGAAACCGAAACTCTCGGGATTGATGTTCAGCTCCTTGGCATGCTTCTGCACCCACTTCACCGCATCGGCAATATCTTCCATCGTGACGTCGATTCTCGCATGCGGCTGCCCCGAGAGCGTGTAGGCGATGCGCACGCCGGCAATCCCCTTCTGCACGGCGATGTACTGCGACGAGACACTGAATGCGCTGTTGCTGCCCGAGGTCCACCCGCCTCCGTGAATCCAGACGATGAAGGGGGCCGGCTCGTCACTCACGGCACGATCGACAATCAGTTTCAACTCATATTCGGGATAGGTTTTGTATACATACTCTTCGCTGACGCACTGTGCATAGTGCTTGCTCGCCGCGATGGGCCGTGCCTTGTAGTAGGTTAGCAGGTCGGGCACCTCGTCGAGGTTGACAAATTTGTAATCTTTGGGGTGTTTGAGCGCGTAAGTACCATCGTCGTTCTTGACCAAATCCATCGAATAACGATTGGCGATACGCACTTTCTGCCCCATCGTTGTTGTACAGACCAAGGCCGCAGCCAGCATCAGTAGAATCTTCTTTTTCATGATATAGTTAAATTTTATACATTATACCATTAGCCATTGAGTTTGTGAATTTTGAATATGTTTATTTTTTATTTGAAAATGAAATCACATAAGGGAAATGCTGGTGGTATATGATGTTTGTACTCATTTGTTCTTATTCTTTTTTGTATGGAATAATGTTGCACTATACTGATTGTACAAATCAAATAGGAATTCTATTCGTTGCGTATCGGTCGTGAAGGGCGCGGAACGATAGGCTGCATCTACCGCTCTATCCAACGCTTGGTGTGCCTTCATCAGCGCGGGTGGCATTGCCAAAGGATCGTAGAGGTCTGCAAGCGAGGCGTTGGGAAATTGTTGGCGAGCCTCCAATACGGCCTCTGCGCACTGTTCTATCCTTTCTTGTCGCTTGTCTGAAATATTCCACGGCCACGGGAAATTATTGTAAACAATGCCGGCAGAGTATCGGAAATCGCTCTTTAATCTACCACATACGCACTTTGTCCACGCCATATGCATTGCAGAGGTTAGTACGCCAAAGTGGTAGAGGTTGCCGTTAGGGATAATTACACTTGAATCGCTTGTTAATGTGATAGGATCTAAAAATCCCATAGGAATATATTTTCGGTTTTCAGATGAAACCCGAGGTATAATTATATACGATGATTCCGGCATATTCTCAACATGGAAGCGAGTGGGTGTTTCTGCAATCTTACGCGTACCCTCACTTTTGCTTGCCAATCGAAATGCCTGTACATTCTTTACGCGTTCCATACACAGCGGCATAGATCGTAATTCCGACGGTGAGCAATCGCCCAACCACAAGCAGTAGCGCGGCTTTTGTTGAATAAACTCGACGGCTCCATACCAAGGTCGAAAGTATTGCTCCGATCGTGGTTCTAATCGGACAAACTCCTCCATCTCTTCCTTGGTGAATAGGTAGTTGCCGCCGTCAATAGGTTTATTCCCAATACCAATCGCAGGAACATCGCAGATAGGTGTTGTCCGATTTTCTATTAAAGTATTTTTTGCATCAACCAAATAGGGGTTGATGTTTCTTGCCTTTAAGATGTGGGGTTCTCCGGCAATGTCTTCGTACTCAAATAGTGTCTTGTTATCGGTATCGAAATTGGCAAAACCGATGATAACGCAATATACGGCGGCTCGGCCTTTCGCCTCATTGCTCCATTTGAAGGTGCGATGTGCAAAATGTATCTTAACACCATATTTATTCAGCAGTATGTTCCAAAGAATGCCCACTTGCTCGCCCTGCACAATCGAATTAGTTGATACGAAAGCGACCTTAATACGCGTGTTCTGAATGTATTTAGCGGCTTTCGCATACCACGCTGTAACATAGTCGAGATTGCCTGCCCCACGAATGTTGTCAAAAACACTCTCGGTTTGCTTGCTCTGCTCCTTGGTCATCAGTCGTGCGCCGACAAAAGGCGGATTACCGATGATGTACGATAACTCTTCTTGTGGGATTACTTCGTTCCATTCAAGCTCCAAGGCATCACCGTGAATGATGTTGGCTGCGTGGCGGAGGGGCAGGCGAACGAAATATTCGCCGAACTCGCGCGAACAGAGCATATTCATTTGGTGATCCATCAGCCACATAGCGACTTTGGCGATTTGGGCAGGAAACTCCTCACATTCGATACCCACAAACTGATCGACATTGCAGAGAATCAGATCGGAAATATTAAAGGTCTGCTGTGAGCCATAAAGTGCTTTCAGAATATCTAACTCTAATAGGCGCAATTCACGATAGGTGACAATAAGAAAATTTCCGCAACCGCATGCAGGGTCGAGAAAGCGCATTGTGGAGATTCTCTTATGTAAAGCCAACAGCTGCTTTTCATTGGTTTTTGCTCGTTCAAACTCTGCTTTTAGTTCATCAAGGAAGAGCGGAGAGATCAGTTTCAGGATGTTTTTTTCGCTTGTATAGTGCGCCCCAAGATTTCTTCGCTTGCTGCTATCCATAACTCCTTGGAACATACTTCCAAAGATTGAAGGTGAGATAGAACCCCAATCCAAGGCGCAGCAATTGAGCAAGGAGGCTCTCATCTTGCTGTCAAAAGAGGCAAGCGGCAGACGCTCCTCGAATAGTTTGCCGTTGACATACGGAAATTCATTCAGTTCGTCGGGGATGTTTTTTAACCGCTTCTCTTTTGGCGTGTTGAGGATCTCGAATATTTCGTTGATGACCGATGCGAGATTGGCTCCATCTTCCGAGGAGTGATTGCGGATATACTCGTAGAATATGTTTTTGTTGAATATGGTGGTGTCGTCCGCGAATAAACAGAAAAGCAGACGGACAAGATAGAGTTCAAGGCTGTGGCCGTCGTAGCCAATCTCTTTTAACTTATCGTGTAATTTGGCCATCGCCTCGGCTGCCTTGAGGTTGACAGGGTCTTGCTCTTTTAGCTCTATTTTGGTGTTATATCCCGCTATAAAACCGAAGAGATGCACGCGCTTATAAAGGTCTTTGAGGGGAAATTCAAAGGTCTTTTCCCTATCCAAATCATAGAGGCGGAATGTGCTGAAATCACAAACCAAGATATATTTGGGCAGATCGTACTCTGCAAGTCCTGCAAAATATTCGGTGGCTTGTTTGAACGCTCTGTCAAGGTTCTTCCCGCGACTTTTCATCTCGATCAAGATATTGCCTCTCCAAAGCATATCAATATAACCATTCCGGCCGTCAAGTTTTGTTACGCGATGCTCAAATGATTTTACACGACGATCGGATATCCCGAAGATATTGAAGAAATCCACCAAAAATGGTTTTGCATCGGCATTCTCGTCGGAGGTGTCTTCCCATTTCTTGGAAAATGCTATTGCGCGTTCCTTTATTTCGTTCCAACTTAGTGCAGCCATGGCTATCGATTTTTGTTGCTTTATTTATCCCTTTTCGGAAAGTTGCATGAATATGCTTTTATGCATTATACAAAGATAATCTATTTTTGGAAAGTTTCTTACTGTTTGTTCTTTTTTTTGCATCGGAATAAAAAGAGTGCGCCCCAACGAATTGGAACGCACTCTTTTGTCAGAAGTTGTATAACAAGAGGGATTTAAGGCTTGCGAAGCCCGAAAAACCGTAGCATACTGAGTGTATGTGCGGATTTTGAGGGCGAGCGGAACGCAGAAATCACCTTGTTAGACGGCTTCTTTGTAACATGCGAGTCTTAAATTAATACTCCTCCTCGTTGAAGAAGAAGTCGTCCTTCGAGGGATAGTCGGGCCAGATGTCCTCAATCGACTCGTAGATGTCGCCATCGTCCTCAATCTCTTGCAGGTTCTCCAACACTTCGAGCGGGGCGCCCGAGCGAACGGCATAGTCGATGAGCTCCTCTTTCGTTGCGGGCCAGGGTGCGTCTTCCAATTTGGAAGCCAATTCAAGTGTCCAATACATATTCTAATGGTTTTAAGTCTTGTTAATCAAATGCTTATCGTGATACGTCGCTTGTTTTTCGCCGTATCGAGGTGCAAAAGTATAAAAAAAGTGGGAAAAACAAACAAAAAAGAGCGAAAATAGACGCTATCTTCGCTCTTTGACTTTCAATCGGTTAAGGAATCCACGGATGCTCCTCAATCCGGTAGTGTTCCGAGAGGGTGCGTCCCAGCAGATAGAAGTAGTCCGAGAGCCTGTTGAGCCACTGTTTGGCCGCGGCATCTATCCCCCATCGATGGTCGGCGCGCAGTGCCATTCGTTCGGCACGTCGGCAGACCGTGCGGCAGATGTGGCAGGCCGACACCGTCTGATGCCCGCCCGGGATGGTGAATTTCGTGAGGGGCTTGACCATCGCCTGCATTGCATCGATGCGAGCTTCGATCCAGTCGATATGCGCAGGGTCAAACGGTGCGACTTTGTCACTCCCCCCCTCGCCCAGGGCCAACAGCGCCTCGATACTCATCATCTGCGAGAGGATGCGATGCAGTTCCTCGACCCACGATGCGGCCGTCGGGTCTTCGCGCAGCAGGTCTGCAAGCATCGCCGTGAAGGCCGAAAGCTCATCCACCGTGCCATAAGCTTCGACGCGTTCATCGGTCTTGAAGACGCGCTCACCGCCAATGAGTGAGGTCATGCCGCCATCTCCTTTTTTGGTATAGATTTTCATATCCGATAGTGTTGTTTCGGTAATGCAGGATTGGTGAATAGCAGCAGGTAACCGCGATTATCCACCGAGGTGCAGGCATGAGCTTCGGCCAGACGACGGCAGAGCTCGGCGCGCTCACGGCCGTTGTAGGGCGACATCAGCGCAACGGTGGTTCCGCGACGGACGGCGCGTGTGACCAATTCGCGGGTCTCCGGCTCCCCCACCGCTTCGGTCAGGATGCAGAGGTCGCAGGGATTGGTCAGCGCATCAATGGCCCACGAGCCATACCCGCAATGGGTGTAGAGGTTTTGCATCTGCACGGCGCGACGACGCACGAAGTTGCGTGCTACGAGGGCGTCGAACAATACATGCTCCTCGGTCGCCAGCCGGCTCTTCATGAAGACTTGGCGCACGATGGCGTAGACAAAGGGGGAATGAACCCCATGGCCTCGAAAATAACGGGCACGGGCAACCCTCGTCGGAAGGGTTGTCAGGCCGAAGAGTCGGCGTTTAAGGGTGCGTCCGTTGAGTTTCATGGGCGGGAGTTACTTTTTCAACAGACCTGCTAAACGCCCCGTCGAGAAGGCGATTTGCAGGTTGTAGCCGCCAGTATTGGCATCGAGGTCGAGCACCTCGCCGGCAAAATAGAGCCCTTTGACTTTGAGCGACTCCATTGTATAGGGATTTACCTCCTCGCAACGCACTCCGCCGGCTGTTGTCACGGCATACTCAAACGGGGCGTAGTCGGTGATGGGGAATGTAAGTCCTTTGAGGGTCTTGATGAGGCGGTTGATTTCGGCTTCGGTGACCTTCGAGATGTAGTTCTTCGAATGGATGTCCAACTCACGGGCCAACGGCATCACCATCGGCTTGGGCAGCAGACGACGCATCAACTCGCCAAAGAATTCGGTGGGCTCCATTTCGGCAATCTCGCGCGCGATACGGTTGCGCAGCGTCTCTTCGTCGAGGGCCGGTTTAAGGTCGAGTACCAACTTTACACTGCGCTCGTCAATCAGCGCATCCACGGCATCGCGACTGACGCGCAGTGCCACGGCGCCCTCGATACCTCGCTCCGAGAAGCCGATTTCGCCAAACTCCTCGCGTACTACCTCGCCATCGACATAGAGCGTGGCACGGATATTCTTCAAGAGCAGGCCGTGCAGGTACTTCATCTGCGGATGCGAAGTTTTGAGCGGAGTCAGCGAAGGGCGCAATGGCTCGATGGTGTGGCCCAGGTCGGCCGCAAACGAATAGCCGTCGCCCGTCGAACCGGTCGCGGGATAGGAGACGCCGCCCGTGCAGAGAATCACCTGCCCGCACTCCTCCTTGCGCTCGAAGCCGCGCTTGTTGCGATAGCGCACCCCGAAAATCTTTCCTCCGAGGGTCATAATCTCCGTTACGCATGTTTCGTACATGATTTTCACGCCCGCCTCGACGCAATATTCGAGCAGAGCGTTGGCAATGTCCCAAGCCTTGCCACTGTGGGGGAAGACACGCTCACCGCGTTCGATGTCGAGTTTTACACCCTGTCGTTCGAAAAAACGAATCGTCGCACGGTTGTTAAACTCCGAGAAGGCCTGGGTCAGAAATTCGCGATTGGTGCGCACATGCTCCAAAAACTCCTCGGCGGGTCGGGCGTTGG
>CAZTCM010000080.1:0-596 GCA_964612285.1 uncultured Alistipes sp. | reverse complement strand
GGTTACATTGCAACGTCCCTTGCCCGAGATACGCACCTTGCGTCCCGATTTCTCCATCTTTTCGAGCAGCAACACTCGCTTGCCCGAACGGGCAGCCGTACCGGCCGCCATCATTCCCGCAGCACCGGCCCCGATAACAATCACGTCATAGGGGTCGCGCTCGGTCAAAACAGTTTGGTTGAGTTCTTCCATAATTGGGACAAAGATACGAACATAAATTCAATTTTTAGAATTTAGCATCCAAAAATGGTCGCCAGAGGTTTTATTGAAATCACCCTGCCAATTGTCCTAATTTTGAATTTTGTATTCTACGTTTTGAAATACATTTGCTACTCTTCCAGTTCGAAGGGCTGAAAGCGGAACTCCGAGAGCGCCTTCTCCTTCGGGAAACAGTAGTAGGTTGCTTCGGCCGAGGTGCACACCTCCCCTTCGACCGCAAGGGTCATTTCGAGCACAACGAAAGCACGTTTCTGCTCTTTGAGCCGGCAGCGCAATTCGAGCGTAGACTCGTTGCTCGACGGAACGGGTTTGCGGTATTTGACATTGAGGTTGGTCGTCATAGCCGAGGTTTGCATCTTGCGGCCAATCCACCAACC
>CAZTCM010000079.1:1024-7790 GCA_964612285.1 uncultured Alistipes sp. | reverse complement strand
GCCACCTGCTCCATCACCACAGCGTTGTGCACCGCCTCGTCACCATCTTTGCCCCAGGCAAAGGGGCCGTGGTTGCGCACCAGTACACCCGGCGTGTGCATCGGATTCATCCCCGCCTCGACAAAACGGTTGACAATGACCGTGCCCGTGTGCTTTTCATACTCGCCCATCTGGTCGGCCGTCATCGGGTCGGTGCAGGGAATGGCGCGATGGAAGTAGTCGGCGTGCGTCGTGCCGATATTCGGAATATCCTTGCCTGCCTGCGCCCATGCTGTGGCATAGGTCGAGTGGGTGTGGACAATACCGCCCACCTCGGGGAAGGCTTTGTAGATTTCCAGATGCGTTGCCGTATCCGACGAGGGGCGCAGTGAGCCCTCGACGATGTTGCCGTCGAGGTCCACCACCACCATATCCGAGGCCTTCATGTCGTCGTAATCGACACCGCTGGGCTTAATCACCACCAGCCCCGTTTCGCGGTCGATGGCCGATACATTGCCCCAGGTGAAGATTACCAGGCCGTGTTTTACAAGGTCTAAATTGGCTTTGCAGACCTTCTCTTTCAATGCTTCCAGCATATTACCACAAGAAATAATAGAGTACAGCCAAAATGACGATTACACCCACCGAGCCCCAGTTGAAGGCTGCATCCGAGCGGAAAATCGAGAGGTCGATTTTCACGGCCTTCGGGTCTTGTACCTTATCCACGGCATTCGAGCGGAGGTAAATCGAGATGGTCAGCATCATGGCACACATGAAGAAGAAGGCTTCGAAACCGTTGGCTTTCATCGTCGGATCGAGGACACCGATGATGCCGAGTGCGAGGCTCACGAGGGCTGCCACGAAGGTGACACGGCTCCAGAAGAGCTGCGTCTTGACGGTGTGCTCGTCCAAGAGGTCGGCCTTCACCGCCTTCTTGCTGAGCAACGAAAGGGCAATGAAGCAGACTACCAAGGCGATGAATACATAGCCCATGCGAATCAGGAACGGCACCTCGGGCATCATAAACTTAAAGAGTACCGAGAAGGCGAAGGTGCCGATGGCTGCGACAACAGCCGCTGTGCCCGAAGCACGCTTCCACAACAGACCCAGACCGAAGATGACCACGACACCCGGATAGACGAAGCCCGAGTACTCCTGGATGATTTGGAAGGCCTGGTCGGCAGCACCCATGATGGGGTAGACGGCGATAAGTGCCAAAACGAGGGCAGCCACCGAGGTCAGACGACCCACCGATACAAGCTTGCGATCCGAGGCGCCCTTGTTGATGAACTGCTTGTAGATATCCATCGTGAAGATGGTCGAGGTCGAGTTGAACATCGAGGCCAGCGACGAGATAACGGCAGCGGCCAGAGCGGCAAACGACAGACCCTTGACGACGGTCGGTGTGAAGTTGCGAATCAGGAAGGGATAGGCGTCGTCCGAACGGGCGATTTCACCGGCCAGGGTCTTGTACAAATCCGGTTCCTGCGTCATGATGTAATAGGCACATACGCCCGGAATGCAGACGATGAACGGAATCAAAATCTTCAAGAAAGCGGCGAAAATCATACCCTTCTTGGCCTCCGACAACGATTTGGCGGCCAGACCCTTCTGGATGATGTACTGGTTGAAGCCCCAATAGCCGATGTTCGTCAGCCACAGTGCACCGACAATCAGCGCGATACCCGGCAGCGTGAAGTAGGGGTCGCTCGTCATCTCGGGATAGAGGGCCTCGTTGCGCGTCACGACGAGGTTGAAATGCTTATCGCCCTCGACCGCACCGAGTTTCGACATAATCTCCTGCAAAGCACCGAGTGCGCCGCCCTGAATATCGAGCGAGCCGGCGATGAAGTCCAGGGCGAAGTAGGCCGTAATCAGACCACCACCCACGAGGAACGTCACCTGCATCACATCGGTCCAAGCCACCGAGGCCAATCCGCCGTAAATCGAATAAACACCTGCCACGAGGAAGAGAATCAGAATGATGACCAGCAACGTCATGTCAATCTCCATGCCGAGCAGCATGTCCGGAGCGGCCGGAATACCCAAGATCTGCTTGATGGCCAGTGCGCCGAGCCAAGCAACCGACGTGAGGTTGATGAAGACGTAGAGGAACAACCAGAAAATCGAGAAGGCCAAGCCCACGCCCCAGTTGTAACGCTCGCGCAGGAACTGCGGGATGGTGAATATCTTGCGCTCAATCATCACCGGCAGCAGGAACTTACCCACGACGATCAGTGTGGTGGCGGCCATCAACTCGTAGGCGGCAATTGCGATACCCGACGCAAAGGCCGAACCCGACATGCCGATAAACTGTTCGGCCGAGATGTTGGCCGCGATGAGCGAGGCGCCCACGGCCCACCAGGTCAAGGTGTTGCCGGCCAAGAAGTAGTCGTTCGACGATTTCTCTTGTCCGTCTTTGCTGCGCGAGAGGAAGAAACCCAGTCCCACGAGCAGGATGATGTACAGCAGAACGATTGCGTAGTCAATCATCGCGAAACCGTTGCTCTGCAAAGCTTCAATCAGATTCATAGGTTATAGTTGTTTTGAGTTAAAAATAATCGGTGTTAGTCGCGAAGGCTGAAACGATAGATACAACGGCTCGTGTACTTCTCGCCCGGGCGCAATACGCACGAGGGCCACTCGGCCTTGTTGGGCGTGTCGGGGTACTTCTGTGTTTCGAGGCAGATGGCGGCGCGCTGGTTGTATACCACGCCATATTTACCCGTCACCGTACCATCGAGGAAGTTGCCCGTGTAGACCTGAATGCCCGGCTCGGTCGTGTAGACCTCCATGGCAATGCCGCTGGCGGGCGAGTAGAGCTCTACGGCCGGCTTGGTGATGTCGCCTGCTGTGTTGAGTACCCAGTTGTGGTCGTAGCCGTTACCGTTCTTCAACTGCACATAGTCGTAGTTGTTAATCTCGGCACCAATCATCTTCGGCACGCGGAAATCCATCGGCGTATCCTCGACCGGAAGAATCTCACCCGTGGTCATGAAGGTGTCGTCGCACGGCGTGAAGGTGTCGGCGTTGATTTTCAGCACATCGTTCAGGACACTCTTCGAGGGGTCGCCGGCGAGGTTGAAATAGGTGTGGTTTGTGAGGTTGATGATGGTCGGCGCATCGGTCTCGGCCTCGTAGGCGATGTCGAGTGCGTTGTCATCGGTCAGCGTATAGGTCACCTTCGCCACGACGTTGCCCGGGAACTGCTCGTCGCCATCGGGTGAGTGCAGCGAGAGGGTGATGGCCTGCTCGGTTGCCTCCTCAACGTGGTAAATCTTGTACTGCCAGCCGTTCGGGCCGCCGTGGAGGCAGTGGCCGAAATTGTTCTGCGGCAACTGGTGCTCTACGCCGTCAAGCGTAAATTTGCCGTTGGCGATGCGGTTGGCATAACGGCCGATGGCGGCACCAAAATCCGACGGGATGTTGCGGTAGTCTTCCAAGTTGTCGAAACCGAGTACGACATCCCGAATGGCGCCCGTGCGGTCGGGCAGGGCAATCGAGACGATGCGGGCACCGAAGGGGGTAACGGTCACCTCCGTGCCGGCAGCGTTGCGCAGCGTGTAGAGCATGAGCTCTTCGCCGTCGATGGTCGCCTCGAAGGCGGCATGCTTCAACCCTGTGAGGGTGGTGGCTTCTTGGTGGCAGCAGCTCGTCGAAAGCATGGCTACACCCAAGGTGAGCGAGGATAAAAAGCGTTTCATAATGGTTGAAAAGTTGATAGTTAGTTAAAGTTTTTTGCTCGTTTTTCTGGCCGACAAAGTAGGTCGGCATAATTAGGTCAAATATAGTGTTTTTTGTGCGAACGTCCAAATTTTTTTGTACCTTGCGACAAAATAAACCGAAAAAAGTGATGATGAAACAGCTGATGCTCTTTTGGGGCCTGCTCGCCGGGCTTGCAACTACCGCATGTGACGATGTGCAGCGAGGATATATGACGCTGCCCGATGCGCAACTCTACTACGAAGTACGCGGCCAAGGCGAGCCGCTCATCTTCGTGCACGGTCACTCGCTCGACAGCCGTATGTGGCGCGAGCAGGTGGCACTTTTCGACGACGACTATCGGGTGATTACCTACGATGCCCGTGGTTATGGCCGCTCGTCGAAACAGGATGAGCAACAACTCTTTACCCATGCCGATGACCTGGTACGACTGATGGATGGGCTTGGCATCGAACGCGCCCACCTTGTAGGCCTTTCGATGGGTGGTTTTATCGTGGGTGACCTCTTGGCGATGTACCCCGAGCGACTCCTTTCGGCAACCCTTTGTGAGGGGCATATCCGCTCCACGCCGAGCATCAACGAGCCGATGAGCGATGAGGAGCGAGCCGCAAAACAGGCTTCGATTGATGCAATTTATGCGCAGGGGGTGGAGAATTACAAGCAGACGTGGTTCGAGAATTTGATGCGCGGCGGTTCTGCGGCCGAGCGGATGCGCCGGCCGTTGGGGCGTATGATTCGCGATTGGGATGGCTGGCAGGCGTTGCACCACGAGGTGCACTGCTACTATGCGCGCGAGGCGATGGATTCGTTGCGTGTGCGATGTCCGCAGGTGCCGACCCTCTTCATCGAGGGACACCGCCCGGGCAAGGAGGCACCGCGTCCGTCGGCCATGATGGACTACCTGCCCAACAGCCGTCTGGTCATTGTACCCGATTGTGGACACATGGTCAATATGGAGCGCCCCGAGGCCTTCAACGAGGCGTTGGCCGATTTTCTGAATGAGTTATAATGGATTGAAGTAAATTGCAGAGGGGCTGACCAAGCAAATTCGGTCAGCCCCTCTGTATGTTATACCCCCCCCCTCTACTTGAAGAAGATGGATGAAATCTCTTTGTAGTTGTGTACGCGTTCGATGACATCGGCAAAGATATCTGCCACGGAGAGCACCGTGAATTTATGCAGGTCTTTGTCGGGGTTGAGCGGAATCGTGTCGGTGACAATCACCTCCTGCAAGGCGCTTTGGTTGATGCGCTCGTAGGCCGGACCCGAGAGTACGGGGTGGGTGATGGCGGCACGCACACTCTTGGCACCGCGAGCCATCAGCATGTCAGCGGCCATGCAAATCGTGCCGGCCGTGTCAATCATGTCGTCAACGATGAGGATGTTGCGGCCCTCCACCTCGCCGATGGCGGTCATCTTACCCACGACATTGGCCTTGGCGCGCTCCTTGTGCGAGATGATAATCGGTGTCCCGAGGTATTTGGCATAGGTGTTGGCGCGCTTGGCGCCACCCATGTCGGGGGCAGCAATCGAGAGATCCTCGATGTGCAGGCTCTGGATGTAGGGCACGAAGATGCCGCTGGCATAGAGCGCATCGACCGGAATGTCGAAGAAGCCCTGAATCTGGTCGGCGTGCAGGTCCATCGTCATGATGCGGTCGGCACCGGCAGCTTTGAGCATGTTGGCCACCAGTTTGGCGCCAATCGGCACACGGGGACGGTCTTTGCGGTCTTGACGGGCCCAACCGAAGTAGGGCATGACGGCCACTACCTGATAGGCCGAGGCACGCTTGGCGGCGTCGACCATCATCAAGAGCTCCATCAGGTTGTCCGTCGGCGGGAAGGTCGACTGAATGCAGAAGACCGTGCAACCACGAATCGACTCGTTGTAGGTGGGCTGGAACTCACCATCGCTGAAATTGAGAATTTCCGATTGGCCGAGCGTCGTTCCGAAGCTCGCTGCAATCTTCTCGGCCAGCGGTCGCGTGGCGCGGCCTGCGAAGATTTTGATTTTGTGTATAGCCATGACTTTGTAGTGTACGGGATTTTTTGCTGATGCAAAGATAGGACAATAGGTTGAAAAAAGAGCCTTTTTGGGGGCTCTTTTTTGAACATTTATCAACAATTAGGGTGTTTTTAGGCATTCTTCGACAAAATCGAGGATCTCTTCGCGCCCTACGCGACGCTCCGAGGAGCTGATAAAGTGGGGCGGCAACTCCTCCCACTGCTCCTCCAATACCGCTTTGTAGGCGGCTATGCTTCGCTCGCGTTGCGCCTTGGAGAGTTTGTCGGCCTTCGTGAAAATCAGGCCAAAGGGCACCCCGTGCTCGCCAAGCAGACTGATGAATTCAAGGTCGATTTTCTGGGGTTCGAGGCGGATGTCGACCAGCACGAACAGGAAGTACATCTTCTCGCACTTGAAGACATAGTCGGTGATGATTTTCGAGAAGGCGCCGCGCTGGCTCTTCGAAGTGCGGGCATAGCCATACCCGGGCAGGTCGACCAGATACCAACTGTCGTTGATGCAGAAGTGGTTGATGAGGCGCGTCTTACCCGGGGTAGCCGAGACCTTGGCCAGGCCGTTGTGTCCCGTGAGCATGTTGATAAGCGACGACTTGCCGACATTGCTGCGCCCGATGAAGGCGATATCGCGCAACGCATCCTTCGGAACCTGCGTGATGCGTTCCGAACTGCATTTGAATATGGCTTTTGTGACCTTCATCTTTTGGGAGTTATGAGGGTTATGAGGGTTATGAGAATTGTGGAAAACTCCCATAAGTGGTCATTGTTACTTTTGTCGGAAGTAAATCTGAATCGGCACCCTCTTTTTTTAAGCCTCCCTTATCAAAGGGAGGTTTGGAGGGATTGTCTATACCGGATTTTCGGGGGTGTGCAACCTTTGAAAACGCCTGTTGATTCATTTCTACTTTTGTCGGAAGTAAATCTGAATCGGCACCCTCTTTTTTAAGCCTCCCTTATCAAAGGGAGGTTTGGAGGGATTGTCTATACAGGATTTTCGGGGGTGTGCAACCTTTGAAAACGCCTGTTGATTCATTTCTACTTTT
>CAZTCM010000079.1:0-924 GCA_964612285.1 uncultured Alistipes sp. | reverse complement strand
GTCGGAAGTAAATCTGAATCGGCACCCCCGAAAAATCCCATTGTTCGCGCATGTTGTTTTCGAGGAAACGACGATACGGCTCACGGATATACTGCGGCAGATTGACAAAGAAGGCAAACTGCGGCGTGGGGGTGGGCAATTGGGTGACGTATTTGATTTTGATATACTTTCCCTTTGTTGCGGGGGGCGGGTAGTTCTCGATAAGCGGCAACAGGTATTCGTTCAGCTCGGAGGTGGCGATGCGACGCTTGCGGGCTTCATGTACGCGGATGGCGGTTTTCAGCACCTCCAAGATGCGCTGCTTTTCGAGTACCGAGGTGAAGACAATCGGAATGTCGTTGAACGGGGCGAGCTTCTTTTTGAGGAACTCGATCCACTCCTTCATCGTGTTGTTGTCCTTCTCGATGAGGTCCCATTTGTTGACCACGATGACGCAGCCTTTGCGGTTGCGAACGATGAGGTTGTGGATGTTGAGGTCCTGCGACTCCAATCCCTGCTGGGCGTCGAGCATCAGGATGCAGACGTCGGAATTTTCGATGGCACGAATCGAGCGCATCACCGAGTAGAACTCCAAATCCTCCATCTCCTTGCCCTTCTTGCGCATGCCGGCCGTGTCGACCAGATAGAAGTCCATGCCGAATTTGTTGTAGCGCGTGCGAATCGAGTCGCGGGTAGTGCCGGCAATCGAGGTGACGATGTTGCGCTCCTGCCCCAGGAGGGCATTGGTCATCGACGACTTACCCACGTTGGGGCGGCCGACGATGGTGATGCGCGGCAACTCCTCATCCTCCTCGGCCGAGGTCTCCTCGGGCAGGGCGGCGAGGATGGCATCCATCAGGTCGCCCGTGCCACTGCCCGACATCGACGAGATGCAGTAGGGGTCACCCAGCCCGAACGAATAGAACTCGTGCGAGCCATAGACCT
>CAZTCM010000078.1:0-7921 GCA_964612285.1 uncultured Alistipes sp. | reverse complement strand
CTGGTGTTTAGAGGTGCCCGGTGATGAGAGCGACCGTGCGGAAGAGAATCTCCTCCATCTTATCCGATGCCTTCGACGAGAGGGGGTGGTCGTAGTAGTCGTAGAGGGCAAGCTCGACCGTTTTCACCCCTTTGCGTTTCAGCGCCTCGGCAAAGTTGCGACTCTGCTCACACTCGACCGTGATATCCGCCGTACCGCTGAATAACAGCACGGCACATTTGCATCGCTTCGGAATGAGCTGTTGGGGTGATGAACGGCGCAAGACTGCCGGATTGCGCTGGCAGAAGTAGTTGATGCGTTCCTCCTGCTTCGAGCGCATGCAGATGGCTGCCGTCTCCAAATCGTAGATGCCCGAGACACCCACGAAGACCTTCGCTTCGGGGGCCTTCATGGCACCAACACCGGCCAGGTGACCGCCCGCCGAGGTGCCGTAGAAACCGATGCGCGAAGGGTCGATGTTCAGCTCTTTGGCGTGTTGGCGGATATATTCGACCGCAGCCTCGATGTCGGCAATCGACACCTCGACATTGACCCCGGGTTGCGGAGCGAGCGAGTATTGTACGCGCACACCCGTGATGCCCTTCTGCTTGGCTAGATACTGCGAAAGCGAGCGCGACGAACCGTTCGTGCCACGCGCCCAGCCGCCACCGTGCACGAAGAACATGACGGGTGCCGGCGTCTCGCTTACGGCCATGTCGATGGCCAACTGCAATTCGTACCCCTTGTGGGTGCGGTAAATCGCCTCTTTGACCTCGACACCCTTGTAATCTTTGCTCGAAAGGCGGTTGTTTTTGTGTTCGTAGGGCACCAATAAATCGTTCAAACCGCTCAAATCAATGAATTTGGCATAACGATGGGCGTTGAGTAGTGTGTAGCTGCCATCGGCCTCCGCTTTTAGTTTCATCGAGTAACGATTGGTCGGGACCTTCTCTTGGGCGAAGGCTCCTGCCAGGGCCATGCAGATGAGCAGTGCCGAAAGGATTTTTTTCTTCATCTTGATAGTTGTTTTAATAAAAAATTCTTCTTACATTTGCATCAGTTTGAATTGGTAAACCAATTCGTTTTACAAAGATATTAAAAAAAATGCGTAACGCCAAAAATCTGGTAAACCAAATGTGGTATTTATTTTGTACTTTATCCTTGATGCTTTCGTTAGCATGCACGGATCGTTCGTTTGAGGTGCCTGAAACAGACCCGAGCGAGGAGCAGGAGAGTGGTAAACAGCCCGATGAGGGTGGAGAGGGAGATGAAGTCCCTGATGACGGCAACGGAGAGAACAACGAGGAGGGCGAGACGGTTGATTTGAAGAAGTGGCCGGTCGTTGCATCGGGCGCAGGACGCCTGGTGGCCGATGGCAACGATGCCTCGACCTATACGCTCATTACGCAGCAGGGCTATAACTACGAAACGCCCGACGCATCGGGCTCGCATGCCTCGGCGCCTTTCCGCCACATCACGCAAAGCTATTCGCAATGGCTGGCGCGTAATATCTTTGAATTTCACATCCACGCAGCAATTGACGACGATCGAGGCAAGACCGATGTCAAAGACCGCCAGCGTAACGAGATTAAGACCGACGGAAAATCCCCCGCTTCGATGGTGGCCCAGGAGGGTGAAACGCTCGAAATGCGTTGGAAATTCTGCCTGCCCAAAGGGATGGTGACGACCGATAAATTCTGCCACATCCACCAGCTCAAAGGAATTGACAACAAGGAGGGTACGGCCGATGTGTCGATGCCTGCGATTACCTTTACGGCACGTTCGGTGTCAAGTGGTCAGCAGTTTCAGGTCATCTTCGTGCCGCCTACCGAAGAGGGTGGGGGTAACCAATACCTTGCGAAGGTCGATTTGAGCGATTTTCTGGGCGAATGGGTTGCGGTGACCGAGCGCGTAAATTTTGCCAAGAAGGGCAGCTATTCACTGCTCATCACGCGCCTTTCGGATGGGAAGAAGCTGGTAAACATCGAGGATAAGGGGCGTAATTTCTGGCGTATCGGAACCACGGGCATGCGACCCAAGTGGGGTATCTACCGCAGTGTGGGCAGCAATGGTTCGTTGCGCTCTACGCTCCGCGATGAGGTGCTGCTTTTTGCCGATTTCGAGATTGTGAAGAAGTAGGAGAGGGGTGTGCCACAAGAAAAGGTGCTTGATCTAAAACAGGTCAGGCACCTTTTTGTTGTGTGATTTGTTGTTGGTCGTATAACCTTAATCGAAGATGTGGCCAAACGAGCCGTTGGTCTCCGGACAGAAGACCTGAAAACCGAGTGCATGGGCGGCATCGGCATTGCGGGCGCCGTCGTCGATGTAGAGTGACTCCTCGGGGCGAATACCCGTACGACGAATTACCTCCTCGAAGATTGCCGGTGAGGGTTTCAGCGCCTTCATCTCGAAGGAGAGGAAAATCGCATCAAAGCACTCCTCTATTGTGCGACCGGCGGCTTGGAAATGGCGGCGCACCACCTCGTAGGCCACGGGATTTGTGTTCGAGAGGATGTAGGTGCGGTAGCCTTGGTGGCGCAAACGCTCAATCTGCTCGATTTTGTGCACATCAACTCGCGCCAGAAATTCGGCATAGACCCACGCCAACTGCTCGTTGGTCACCTCGGGGCGGTTGTCGATGCGGCGCATCTCGTCGCACGCCTCCTCCCACGAGATGGCCCCTCGTTCGAGTTGCTCGTTGACGGCGACCGGATAGCAGGGGTCCATCAAGGCGGCCATGCGCGGCATCCCTATTTCACGAAAGGCTTCGCGAACGCGCTCCATTTCCAAATCGACGATGACCCCTCCGAGGTCGAAAACGATGTTTTTAATCTCGCTGAGCATCTCCTATTTTTGAAATTTCATGGTATAACGACGCAAAGGGCGAATTGCCCACATCGGTAGGCTGACCAGCAACGGAATCCACAGACGATTCCACCAGTCGGGTACCGAGCAACGCACTCCGCGCCACAATGCATTCAAGCCACGGCGGGCGCAGCGATCGGCCGTGATTAATCCTCCGATGCGTATGCCCAGTTGTTGGAGTTTCGGAGGTAGCCCGTAGAGGTCGGTGGCCACGCCGGCCGGACAGATGGCTGTAACGCGGAGCCCGTGCTCGGCGACCTCCTTTGCAAAGGCCACCGAGAAGGCTTTTAGATAGGCCTTCGAGGCGCTGTATACGGCCAAGCCCGGGAAGGGCATCCAGAGCGAATAAGAGGACATGTTGAGAATATGTCCGCGAATGCCGCGCTCAATCATGCAGGCAGCATAGTATCGGCAGAGTTTTGTGGCGGTCATATCGTGCAGGAGCAGGATGCGCTCGATGCGCTTCTCGTCGGTCGAGAGCACGTCGCAGAAGGAGAAGATGCCGGCGTTGTTAATCAGCACATCAATCTCGATGGAGGCTGCGGCTATCATTTCGTAGAGCTCGTCGGCGGCATCGATACGCGCCAAATCGAGTACGATGGAACGCACTTTGACCCCTTCGTGAGATGCAATCTCCTCGGCAACCTGACGCAACGGCTCCTCGTTGTTGCCCACTACAATCAGGTTGTAGCCCAGGACGGCCAGACGTCGGGCATAGCAACGACCGATGCCCGAACCGGCACCCGTAATCAGGGCCCAAGCCGACCCTTTTGCGATTTGACCTCGTTTCATGCTACTTTATTTTGTTCAGTTCGCGCCACAGCCGCTCCGGAATCGGTTCCTTGCAGTTGTGGCAACACTGCATGTCGCGCGAGTACATGCGGGCGATGCAGTAGTCGCGGTGGTCACAGCCCGAGCGCGTCGTGAGGTCACCCTCGCGCAGCTTATTGACAAATGACGGGTCGTTAATCAAGGCACGTCCCATCTGCACCAATTCGAATCCCTCGCTGAGCACCCGCTCGATACCTTCGCGTGAAACCAGCCCACCGACATAGACCAACGGCAGGTGCAGCGCCTCACGGAATCTGCGGGCGTTGTCGAGGAAGAAGCACTCCTTGAAGTCGTACTGCTTAATCATCCACTGCCCAAAGAGCGATACGACAATCTTCTGCAACCACTCGTTCCACCCCATGTAGTAACCCATCGTCTTGGTGGGAATACGACCGCGCATCACGGCCATCGGTGCACGCGATACGAAGCCCGACGAGAGTACGATGCCGTGTACGCCCAAACGCTCAATCTCTTTGGCGATTTCAATCGATTCCCCGACCTCGATGCCCCCCTTGAAGCCATCCTCCATGTTGTGCTTGACCAGCACGGCCATACCCAGCCGTTCGGCCTCGGTCATCACCTCCTCCAAGCACATCCGCATGAAGCGCATGCGGTTGTTGAGCGAACCGCCAAATTCGTCGTGCCGACGATTGGTCCAGGGGGAGAGAAACTGCGAAATGAGGTAGCCGTGTCCGGCATGCACCTCGACCGAGTCGAATCCTGCCTCGTGGGCGGTAACGACGGCACGGCCGAAATCCTTGGCCATCTCAACACATTCGGCAGGGCGCAGCCGACGATGGAAGGTGGGGGAGTAGAGGTTGAATCCGTTCGAGGCCGATACGGGAAATGAGCCGGCCGTCGACCAGTGGGTCATGTTGCCGCAGTGGCCAATCTGGATGCCGGCAGCAGCCCCTTCGGCATGGATGGCATCGGTGATGTCGCGCAACGCAGGGACAATCTCCTCGCGCAGCCACAACTGCTTGTTGAACGAGATGCCGCTGCGGTTGATTGAGGCATAGGCGAGGGTCGTCATGCCGACGCCGCCGTGAGCCACACTTACATGGTATTGTTTGAGCTGATTGGTCGGGCCGAAATCCTTGCCCATAGACTCGAACGCCGCCGAACGAATCGTGCGGTTGCGAAGAGTGATAGGGCCCAATTTGAACGGAGTAAAGAGTTTCGATTCCATCGCTTTAATAGATGAATGGAAGAATACGTTTGCGGCCCAGTCGCGTGAACTCCTCGCCAAACTCCGCTGCATAACGACGACGCAGCGAGGCGGCACGCGGTGCGAGGTTGGCGAAGGTCCACAGCACGAAGACTGCACCGGCCCACGACCACGAGGCGATGGCAAAACCCACCCACTCGGTCAGCTCGCCAAAGTAGTTGGCCGAGGTGACATAGCGGAACATCCCGCCATAGGGGATGTAGTGGCGTGTATCGCCCTCTTTGCGCAGCGAGCGAATGATGTGGTCGGCGTGGAGGTTGATGGCCATGCCGGCGAGGAAGAGAGCCCCTCCGAGGTAGATATAGGGTTGGCTGAACCAGTCGGCATAGAAGTTTTCCGGTGCGAGGTAGAAAATCCATCCACCCTGCATCAAAGCATTCAGCGTGTTGAAGAGCATCCCCATCAAGACAATGCCGAGCGGCATCTTCGAGTTACCGCGCAGACGCAACGGGAAGATGAACGAGCGGTGGAAATAGTGGGCCTGGAAGAGCAGGAAAAGCACCAAAGGGGCCGCTTCGAAACGACGGTCGGACAACCACCAAAGAAGGGTCATGGCGACGAATACGGGGCTCTCCATCAACACCCATCCCACCTTGTTCGAAATCGGTCGTCCGAATTTGGGATTGAACAGGTAGCCGTAGCCCGCCTCGACAAAGTGCAGGGCCACAAAGACCACGACTGCCATGGCGGCCATCACGGCCAAAAAGGTATAATAACTCTCCAACATCTCTGTTTGCGCGTAAAATCGCGTAAAGGTACGAAAAAAAGCGCAAGCACGAAAGGCTTACGCTTTAATTTTCAACTCCTCGACCAATCTTGTGGTCAATTCCGGCATCCCTTCGGCAGCTCGTTTGCGGATGTGGGTCAGCGGATTGCGAATCAGGCGTGTGTCGGGTGTTCCCGGGTCTACGAGGTAGATGGGGATATCGGGGCGCACATAGTGTACGAGAGAGGCGGCGGGGTAGACGGCCAGCGAGGTGCCTACCACGATGAAGATGTCGGCCGTGGCAGCAATTTTGCAGGCGCGGTCGAACATCGGCACCGCCTCGCCGAAGAAGACGATGTGGGGGCGCAACAACGACCCGTCGGGGGCGGTGTCGGTCAGCTTTTGCTCCCAGCCCGCGCAATCGACGATGAGATCGGGGTTGCGCGACGAACGCAACTTGCGCAGCTCGCCGTGCAGGTGGGTGATGTGCGACGAGCCGGCACGTTCGTGCAGGTCGTCGACATTCTGGGTGATGACCTCTACGTCGAACCACTGCTCCAATGCCGCTACGGCGCGGTGGGCGGCATTGGGTGCGGTGTGTTCCAACTCGCGACGACGTTTGTTGTAGAACTCGATGACGAGTGCGCGGTTGCGAGCCAACGCTTCGGGGGTACAGACATCCTCGATGCGATACTCTGCCCACAACCCATCGCTGTCGCGGAAGGTTTTCAGCCCGCTGTCGGCCGAAATGCCGGCACCGGTAAAGACGACGATTTTTTTCATAATAACTCCAATTTTTTGCGACGGCGCTCACGTTGGTGGATGCGCTCAATCTCCTCTGCAATCTCACGTTTGATGCGGATAAAACGCCAGGCGGAGTAACCAAAAAGCAGCAACGATAGGAACGCAAGGGTTAGGAAAATCCATGCAAAGGTGACGACCTGTTTGCCCTCCATGTGATCCATCCACATCGCTAAGGGGAAGAAGGTCATAATCAGAATCCCACATCCCGACATGAGCATCATTTCACGCCATTTGCGACGCGGTGCTCACCCTTTGAGGCGCAGGTACTCCTCCGTCAGGAGCCAGAACGCCATAAACAGCATCAACAGCACGTCCATCCATGCTTGCTTCACAAAGGTGTTCACGCATGCTCCGAGCAGGATAAATCCGATGCTGAATAGGACCATGAATAGTTTACGCCGCTTGCGCTTGGGATTCTCGCGGTCGACGCGTCTCTCTATCTTGCGGGAGAGTCGATTGATGCGGCTGGCCCGACGGTTTATGACGTGGAAGTTCATAGCATTTCAAGCTTTTTGCGACGGGCGGCCCGACGACGAATCTGCTCGGCGTTGTAGGTCGCCTCGCTGCGAATTTGGCGATAGCGCACCAGTGCGTAGCCGAAGAGCGCGAGGGCGGCTGCTCCGAGGGCGATCACGACATACATTGCCGTCTGCTTCTCGGGCGACAGTTCCTTGAATATCAGCAGGTAGAGTGCCGCGCCAATCATGGCCAAACCGCCGCAGAGGGCATTTGTGCGAATCTTCCCCCACTTCGTGAGCGGGGCGTAGCGGGTGTAGCGCCACAGCGATTTAATGATGTAGAGCAGCACCGAACCCACGCCGACCCAATGCAGCACCACCCCTGCGCCGCCCTCTTTGGTGAGGGGGAGGAGGAAGAGTCCCAGCAGCAAGGTATCGACCGCAGCCCACAGTGTTTTGGAGGTGATGTGGCTCCACGAATCGTCGTTCTTCTTCGCAAACAACTCGTGCAGGTGAGCGCACCGCGCATGGTCAAAGGGGGTGTTGACCGCCTTGGCGCGAAGCAGATTAAAGCGGAAGGGTCGGATCGTTGCCATCGTTCTTTGGTTTTTTCGGTTTTTTCAAGCGTCCGCTACGGCGCAGGGCATCGGCAATGAGCCACTGCAATTGGCCGTTGACCGAGCGAAATTCATCCTCGGCCCAACGCTCCAATTCGCTCATCGTCGCTGCATCAATGCGCAGTACGAAACTCTTTTGTGCCTCCTTGGCCATTGCTCACGATTTAGTGGTGCAGCGTACCGGCATTCACAACAGGCGTGGCGGCCTCATCGGCGCACAATACCACCAAGAGGTTCGACACCATGGCTGCCTTGCGCTCCTCGTCGAGTTCGACAATCTCTTCGTCGGCAAGTTGTTTGAGCGCCATCTGCACCATCGACACGGCACCCTCGACAATCTTCTCGCGTGCCGAGATAATCGCATCGGCCTGCTGACGACGCAGCATCACGGCGGCAATCTCGGGGGCATAGGCGAGGTAGTTGATACGCGCCT
>CAZTCM010000077.1:0-7924 GCA_964612285.1 uncultured Alistipes sp. | reverse complement strand
CAATTTCCCCACCATACGCAAGGCCGTTAAGAAGATGGCCACCATCGACAAGATGTTGAACGATGGTACTTTCGATAACTTCTCGAAGCGCGAGAAGCTCCAGATCGAGCGTCAGCGTGCCAAGCTCGAGAAGAACCTCGGTTCGATTGCCGACCTTACGCGTCTGCCGGCCGCTCTGTTCGTTGTCGATGTACAGAAGGAGCAGAACGCCGTGAAGGAGGCGAAGCGTCTGAGCATCCCCGTATTTGCAATGGTTGATACCTGTTGTGATCCTACCGATATTGATTATGTAATCCCTGCAAATGACGATGCTACGAAGTCGATCGCCGTTGTTCTCGATGTAATGTGTGCCGCTATCGCCGAGGGTTCGGAGGAGCGTCGCCTCGAGAAGGAGAAGGAGGCTCAGGAGGCTGAGGCTGCTGCTCCCGCCAAGAAGGAGGCCAAGCCCCGCATCAAGAAGGCCGTGAAGGCTACTGTTGATGCCCAGGAGGCTGCCGTAGAGGAGGTTGTTTCCGCTACGGAGGCTGCCGAGGCTGCGGAGGAGCAGGCCGAGTAAGGTCGCGCTCCTGCATGAACCAAGTTTCTAACAACTAAAAAAGGATTTAAGACTATGGAAATCAAAGCTGCTGATGTCATGAAGCTCCGTAAGATGACGGGTGCCGGTATGATGGACTGCAAGAAGGCTCTGATGGAGGCCGAGGGCGATTTCGCTCGCGCACAGGATATTATCCGTGAGAAGGGTAAGTTGGTTGTTGCCAAGCGCGCCGACCGCAGCGCCACGGAGGGTATGGTAGCCACGAAGGTGGTAGGCTCGAAGGCCTACATCCTCTGCCTGGCTTGCGAGACCGACTTCGTTGCTCAGAACGAGGAGTATGCCGCTTCGGTAAACGCCATGTTGGATTTGGCCGTTGCTGCCGATGCTGCTGACCGCGACGCACTGCTCGCAGTAAAGGACGCCGAGGGTCACACGGTCGAGGAGCTCGTTACCGAGAAGTCGGGTCAGACGGGTGAGAAGATCGAGTTGGCTTACTATGCCCGCATCGAGGCTCCCTACTGCCACGCTTACGTTCACTTCAACAAGAAGCTCGGTACGATTCTCGGTTTCAACAAGGAGATTGACGAGCAGACGGCTCACGCTGTTGCCATGCAGGCTACAGCCATGGCTCCCATCTCGATCGACGTGGCTGACTGCCCCGCCGAGGTTGTTGAGCACGAGCGCAAGATTGCTGTCGAGGCTATGAAACAGGATCCGAAGAATGCCAACAAGCCGGAGGCTATCTTGGAGAAGATTGCCGAGGGTAAGATGCGCAAGTTCTTCGAGGAGAACACGCTCTTGAATCAGTGCGTAGTGGGTGAGAAGGAGTCGATTGCCGAGTTCATCCACAAGGCTGACAAGGAGGCTACGGTGGTTGCTTACAAGCGTTTCGCGCTGGGTGAGTAATTGCTGCAAAGCATCTAATGAAAAGGTCACTGCCCGCTTGGGTGGTGACCTTTTTTGTTGCCGGTAGGCAAGTAAGGGAGGCATCAACAATAATAACACGATCACATTGCCCTGTTATCGTGTTGTTGGTTGTTGATGTGCTATTTTCGACAGATGCGTCGCAGGATGGCGAGCGGGAAACGACGCAGCGGTCGTCCTTTCATCCAGCACCATGCCAACGCACGATGCAGGCGCGAACAATCGACCACGCCATAGACCTTGTTGCGGGGCATGGTCTCGGTGCCTACGAGGTTGCCATCGCCCAGCAGCGTGACCCGATCTCCCTCTACCCGCAGGATGCGATGCACGACAAAACTCTTGCCGGCATCGGCCATGACGACCGTCAAGGGGCGGAAATCCTCCTCACGAATGGGGCGGAGCAGGATGGTCGATCCACTGCGGAAGAAGGGTAGCATGCTCTGCCCTTGCACGGAGATGCGTACTGACTCCCCTTCAAGTAGCAGGTCGCGCACGGTGCTAAACAACATTCGGTTGTTACTCATGCTCGCAGTCGTTGAAGATGGTGTCACGCGCCAACTCGGCCGCCTCGACATTGGGCAGACACGACAGGTGCCACGCCTTGACCCGTCGGAGCAACTCCGAGAGGAGGCGGTTGGTGGCATCGAAGAGCCGTTCGTCGTGCATGAAGGAGGGGGGACACGAGGGTTGCAACGCCCCATAGGCCTGCAAGACGCCGAGCGAACGAATCCCGTTGCGAGGGCCCTGCGAGAGGCGCATAAAGCCCCGAATGGGGTAGTCGAGGTTGCGGTAGCAGGGGGTCTTGCCACTCCAGGGCGAGCCGTAGACCCGAGCTCCGCCCGCGGTGATGCGGACAAAGGGGCTGTCGTCGTTGAGCAGTCCTGCCCCCTCGATATGCTCCCGCCACAGACGGGTGTGGGTGCTCTTTCCGGTGCCCGATTCGCCTAAACAGAGTACCGCTCCGAGTCGGTAGGTGAGTACCGAAGAGTGGATGGCCACCACCCCGCGCACGACGGAGCGGATGTTGAAGGTGAGCCACAACCCAAAGCGGAAGAGCGACGGATCATCCTCGGGAGTTACGTTGCAGTGGGCATGTGTCCCTTCATAGGGAATCTCGAATTGCACGACGCGCCCCGTATGGCGCACCGTCATCGTGAACAGATAGCCCGTTTCAGCCGCGTCAAGCCGGCAGTCGGCATTGGCATCGGGGAAATCGAAGGTGTCGATGTGACGTGTAGGTTGTTGTGCAGGGGCCGAGGGGGGCTGATTGTCGAGGATAAGTACCGGTTCGAAGGGCTCCTCGACGGTGTCGGGAAGTTGAAAGGGGGCCAATCCTCGGAAGGTAAAGTGGGGGGCACGCAATTCGATGTCGAGCCCCGCGATGCGGTATTTTTGGCTGTTATTCATTCGTTTGAGGTGTTTCAAGGGTGATGATGCGGTCGCACCCCGTCAGCGAACTCTCGCGGTGGGCAATGACCAATACGGTGAGTGAACGGTCGGCTTCGGCCAGGCGGGCCACCGACTGGTTGATCTCTTGTTCGGTGCGGCTGTCGAGTGCCGAGGTCGCCTCGTCAAGCAGGAGCACATCGGCCCGACGATAGAGGGCACGCGCAATGCCGATACGTTGGCGCTGACCGCCCGAAAGACGACAACCGCACTCCCCAATCGGGGTGTCGATGCCTTGCGGCAGTGTGCGGATAAACTCGCCCAGTTGTGCCGCCTCCAACGCCTCCTCGATGCGCCTGCGGTCCATGGCATCCGGAGAGAGCCCCAACGCCACATTCTCGGCAAAGGTGCCGTCGATGAGGAAGAGCGTCTGCGATACATAGCCGACGCGTTGTTGCCACCGGCGACGATTGGCAGTCGTGAGGGGTACTCCGTCAATCTCGATGCTCCCGCCCGTAGGTTCGTAGAACCCCAGCAGGAGGTTGAACAGGGTGGTCTTTCCGGCGCCCGAACAGCCCTGAATACCGATGCGTTCGCCCTTGCGAATCGTGAGCGAGAAGTGCTCGAAAAGGGGGCGGGTGGTGTCGGGAAAACAGAAGGTGAGGTCGCACAGTCGAATTTCGTGGGTAAAAGGGAGGGCTTCAACGTGGGTTGTTACCTCCTCCTGCGTAGTTGCGAGAGGCAACTCCTCGTCGCCACACGCCTCTAAAATTTCAATCGTATAGCGGTTGTAGCGAATCGTGGTCCAACTCGACAGCAGCGCGCGCACCGCAGGCATCAGGCGCAAAGCCGCCACGGCAAAGAGCCCGAAGAGCAGGTGGCTGTTTGCGGCATCAAGCGAAAAACTCAGGGCAGCCAGCAGGGCGATGCCGATGGCCAATCCCAACTCGGTGACAATGGCGGGCAGCAACCCGATGTCGGCCTCCTTCGACCGCGTGGCGACCACTTCGCGCATCGCCTGCTCGAAGCGTTGCAACATCATCGGGAAGGCGCCGTTGAGTTCGATGTCGGCATATCCGCGGAAGGTCTCGGCCACGATGCGCGACTTTTCGCGTTGTGCGCGATTCTCCATTTCGCCATAGCGGTTGATGCGACGACGCACAAACCGATAATAGCACCACGTTGCCGGCAGGAAGACCCCGAGGGTCAGCAGGGCTGCCAACGGTGCATAGAGTGCCAGCGCCCCGAAGAGCAGCGTGAGTAACATCAATTCCGAGCCGATGGCTGCGGCCGGTTTCAGCACGCCGGCCGTGAAGGCGAGGCAGACGACATTGACGTTGCGGGCCAACATGGCCGAGTTTTGGCTCTTGATAAAGGGCAATCCGCGGTGGTGATAGAGACGATAGAGGTGGGTGGAGAGGGCCGTGTAAAGGTCGTAGATGTAACGCCGCTCGACCCGCGCCAGGAGGAAATTCAGCCCACATTTGAGTACAATGATGAGGATGATGGTCGCGGCTGCCGCCCAAGCAAATTGTTCGGGGGTGCGGAAACCTCCTGCCTCATAGAGCGTTGCCGCCATGCCACTGCCCGAGAGGCTCTCGGGGTCAAGCGCCAGGGTCAACATCGGGATGAGCATCGCCAAGCCGACCATGTTGAGCAGGGCGCGTAGAAAGAGTGTCACGGCCACGCGGATGCCGCGACGACGAAATCTCGGGGGAAGGATGTGCACGATGCGTCTCATAGCCTATGCCACTTTTTCGATTTTACCCAGTTTTACATACCATAAATAACCCTCTACCTCGCGGTATCCCATTTCGCGCAGCAACGTGCAGTAGCGTTTGATTTGCGCCCGATAGGACGTCGTGTCGCGCTCGCCGAATTTGTAATCGACGACAACAGCCCGCTCACCGCGTATCATCACACGGTCGGGGCGACGCGATATTTTGGCTTTTGGAACGATGATTTGCGCCTCGTTGCGTACTACCTCCCACGAACCGTCAAACCAACTGCTGACGGTCGGCTCGGCCAGGGCGTGGTCGATTTGTTGTTCGAGGGTGGCAGCCTCCTCTGTGGAGAGCACTCCGTCGTGCTGCATGCGGTGGATGGCTGCTGCGATGGTGGCACGGTCGGTCGCCTCCTCGAAGGCACGGTGCATCAGAATGCCGAAGTTGCGCGGAGAGAGTTCGACCTGCTCTTCCCCCTCAAAATAACGCTGCGAGGGGAAGCGTAAGCGCAAATCGGCCTCGGCCGTGGGGTACTCCTGCAAGAGCAGGGTCTGCTTCTCGGAGTCTCGCTTCTCCCTCTCTACCGGTCCGCAGCAGGTACCGAATTCGAAGCGTTCACCCTCCTCGGTCGTGATGTGATACCCCTCCATCGTTCCCAGGCGACAACGCCCTTCTTCGGTGGTCTGCACCACCTGACGCAGCAGGGTGCCGACGTGGTTACGGGGACGCGTGGGGTAGAAGATATGCAGCGACTCGGCCGCGCGTGTCAGGGCGACGTAGAGCAGGTTGATGTTGTCGATGTGCGAATAGACCAACTCGTGGTAGTAGGCTGCAGCAAACTCCGACGAGGCCATCTGCTGCTTGAATCGCACCGGAAAACGCCCCAGCTGGGCCGCTTCACCTCCCTCGGCTTCGGCCCAGACGATGTTGCTGACCGCACCGCTCGATTTGGGGTTGAGCGACCAGGCGCAATAGGGGATGATGACCACCGGTTTTTCGAGTCCTTTGGCTTTGTGGATGGTAGTGACCTCGATGGTGGTGGCACTCTGCTCGACGCTGAGCGAACGCCCTGCGCCTTGCTCCTTCCACCAGGTGAGAAAGAGGGGGATGTCGGCGATGCGGTGGTTGCAGAAAGCGATGATTTGTTCGTGCAACGCTTGCAGGTAGGCCGTCTCGTCAGGACGGTGTTGCAATGCATGGCGCAGTACGATGCGTTCGAAAGCCTCCTCGGGCGAGAGCATGCGCAACGCTAGAAAGAAGTCGCGCTCCTCGTCGCTGAGCGGCGTATCGAAGGCTCGTTTGAGGTATTGGTTGTAGAGGACCCGATGAATCGAATCTTCGGGATTGACGGCCAGATGCAGGGCGGCAATGAGGAAGGTGTTGATGGGCGCCGAGCCGATGATGAGGGCCTCCTGCGTCATCACGTCGAAGCGATAACGCGGATCCGGATTGCGTCCCTTGAAGTCGAGCAGTTCGGCTGCAATGCGTGCTCCATCGGTCGCACTGCGCACCAAAATCATGATGTCCGAAGGGCGGAATCCCAGCCGCAGCAGTTGGCAGATGCGCTCAACCACCGGAGGTTCCTCGTTGTAACTTTCGAGCGAGATATACCCCTCGTGCTCTTCGTTGCGTCGCGGATGTTGTGCCACCTGTAAGTAGGCGTCGCGCAGGGTGTCTTGCAAGGCTGCGGCCTGCTGTTGGGTGATGTCGCCCCGTGCAGCCGCCTCGGCGAGTTGATTGTTCAGCGAGGCGTTGTCGTGGGCCACCAACTGCACGATGGCCTGGTTGTTGAATTGTACGATGGCGGGCAGACTGCGCCAATTCTCGGCGAGGTGCTCCACGCGGGTGTCGGCCTTGCCCAACGCTTCGCGGGCCCCTTCGTGCAGGATGCGCCAATCGCTACCACGCCAACGATAAATCGACTGCTTGATGTCGCCGACGAGCAATACGGCACACTTTTCGGTCTGCGCCATGGCGTTGTGCAGCAGTGGCAGGAAGTTCTCCCACTCCTTGGCCGAGGTGTCCTGAAATTCGTCAATCAGAAATCGCTCATAGCGGTTGCCGACCTTTTCGTAGATGAAGGGGGCATCCTGCTCGGAGACAAATTCGGCGAGCAGGTGTTTCGTCTCCGAAAGGAGCATCAGCTGCTCCTCTTCGCAGAGTTGTTGCACCTTCTCGTAGAGGTCACCCAGCAGCGCAAAACTGCGGTAGGTCTCACGAAGCAGGGCTGCCGTGTTCCAATTGCGTTGGTTGCGGTCGTAGCTGTCGCGTAGTTCGATGAGCAGCGGTTGCAGGCGGGGGCGCAGAGCTTGCGAACGACTGCCTGCCTTGCCCCAGGCGGCATCCTCCTCACACGCCTTCACGACACGAGCTCCATAGGGGGTAAACTCCCCCTCCGAGAGGCGATAGAACCAGCCGGCAAAACCGCTCGACTTGTAGGGGAAATCCTCCACCGAGGCATCGGCCCGGGTGATTAGTTCGACGGCTTCGAGGGCTCTCTTCTGCATGTTGAGTTGGAGCTCCTCACTGCGTTGGGATGCCTGCCGAACCAAGGCGCCCAATTCGCGCCGCGAGCGTTTCAGGGTGAGCGAGGATTTGTTGCCCTCCTTGAAAATCTCGCCACCGAGCGAGAGTATGCCCTCGCGTATATCCCACGGGCGCCCCTCCTCGATGCGCTCCTCGACAAAACGGCTCATCCACTGCAACAATTCGCGGTTGGAGGCAATCTCCTCGATGAGGGCATCGGCGCTCTTGGCGAGCATCGGGGCCGTTTCGAGTTCGATGTTGTAGTTCAGGTCGAGGTTCAACTCCTTGATGAAGGCACGCAGGATGCGCTGGAAGAAGGTGTCGATGGTGAGCACCGTGAAGCGCGAGTAGTCGTGCAGGATGCGGGTGCGGGCTTCGCGGGCACGCTTGGCAATTGTTTCGGGCGAGAGGTTCAGTTCGTGACAGAGACGTTGCAGGTAACTGCTCGATTTTCCCTCGGCCAGTGCGTGTATCTCTTTCAGAATGCGCGATTTCATCTCCTCGGTCGCCTTGTTCGTAAAGGTGACGGCGAGGATATGCCGATAGATGGTGGGATGCTCCACCACATCACGGACATATTGGTAGGCCAACTGGTAGGTTTTTCCCGAGCCGGCACTCGCATTCAGAATCTTCGCTCTCATGTGGTAAAAGTACAAACAAATCCCCGAATTTCCTGCACAATTCCCCATTTTTTTGTAATTTAGTGGCCGAATTTATCCCAGCATCAGGTCATGAACAGTTTTCTTGCGGAGGTTGCCCGTGCGCTCTACGAGCGCCATGCCGACCACTTGTCCGAATTTCGCATCTTGTTCCCCTCGCGTCGTGCCCG
>CAZTCM010000076.1:0-8170 GCA_964612285.1 uncultured Alistipes sp. | reverse complement strand
CGGTTTGGGCCATCGGTACGGGTAAGACCGCCACGGCCGAGCAGGCACAGGAGATTCACGCCTACATCCGCGAGGTGCTGGCCGCAAAGTTTGGTGCTGCTGCCGAGGAGTGCCCGATTCTCTACGGTGGTTCGTGCAAGCCGTCGAATGCTGCCGAGATTTTTGCCAAGGCTGATGTGGATGGTGGCCTGATTGGTGGTGCTGCCCTCAAAGCCGAGGACTTTATTGCTATCGGCAAGGGCTTCTAATGTGAATGTCCTAAACGGCGAATTTCTGCGTTTCGCTTGCCCTCGAAATCCTCACATACGCCCAGTATGCTGCGGTTTCTCGGGCTTCGCAAGCCTTGAAATTCATCCGTTTATGCCATTCACGACTATCTTCCCCAAACGGCAAATTTTTACGTTTCGCTTGTCCGCGCAAGTCAAAAATCGTTTGTTGAAGGAACTGTAAACGAACGGTCGACTGTCATTGGACAGTCGACCGTTCGTGCTGTTTTGCATGGGCGTATTAGCGGCCGATATACCCTTTCAGCGCCTCGACATAGGCTTCGAAGGCGTTGATTCCCTCCTTCGTGATGCGACAAATGGTGCAGGGCATCTTTCCGCGAAACGACTTCTCTACGGCGATGTAGCCCGCCTTCTGCAACTTATCAATCTGCACCGAGAGGTTGCCCGACGTGGCTCCGGTTTGCTGTTTGAGGTAGACAAAGTCGGCCTGTTCGACCGAAATCAGAATCGAGATGACGGCCAGACGCAACTCGGAGTGTAACAAGGGGTTGAGCGAGGGCAACATACTACTGCTCTTTGGGTTTGGTAAACATTCGCTTCATGGCGTGGCCCGGGATAATCATCGTGCAGACAAACGAGAGAGCGAAAATCACCAGTTGCCCTGTGATGAACCATTCAATCAACTCGCCTTGCTCTTTGACCGGAGTCGCTCCCACCGCCTTTTTGAACCAGAAGGCCAGCAATGAGATGAGCACGGCCCCGACAATCGAGGCAAAACCTCCTCGGCTGACCACCTTCAAATGCGACATCGACCCCGTAATCATCGTAGCGGCACCCATCAGGGTCAGAATCATCGGCAGAATCAGATATCCGGCACTTCCCGAAACGATGATAATCATCGTCAGAATCGGCATCATTGTAAATGTAAGGATGGTCCACACCGCACCGATATTGACATCAAGGGGCGATTTGGTCTGCGGTTCACGGTCGCGGAAGAGATAGGAGAGTGCACCACCAATAGCAGGAATTGTCCACCAAATCCACATTCTGAATGCAGGACTCACGGCAGGGGTCGCCAGCAGATGCAGTGCCATCTCGACCAACGTGATGGCGAGGGTTGTGTAGCCCCAAATCAGGAACGGGCGGTAGGAGTTCTTGGCCAACTCGCGACGCGACGAGCGAATCATCGAGGTGATCAGTTCGAGGCTCTCGACCTCGGTCATTTTGCGTGTTTCCATCGTGTGAAGTTTTTTGGTTCGTATCTGTTTTCGAGTGCAAATATAAAGTAGTTTATTTTATAAACCAAATTTTCGCGCGATTTTTTTTGCAAGTGAGCGCTTGGAGCGCAAGCAGGGTCCACTGTACATTTCCGGTGGAGCGGTGGGCAATGCAAAATGTAGCATTCAAAGAGCAAAATTAGGCTGGCGCGATTTACAACACGTCACCGCGCGAGCCGCAAGGCTCGTGGCGGTCTAAAAAAAACGGGAAGCGCCGCCCCGATTGGAGCGACGCTGCCCTTGCAAGCAAATACCCAAAAGTGTGTTTAGACTGCCCTGCGACAGTTTCTTTGTGGTGGTCTCGGTTAGAAACGTACCGCTACGTCGTCGTAGGCGAAGTAGGCGGGTTGGCTGAACCCATAGCCGTTGTCGCTCGAACCGGTGATGTTGAATTCGACGCGCACCACCTTGCCCAGAGACGAGAGGTCCCAGCGGGTCCACTCGGTGACGATGCCGTCGGGGCCGTTGCAGAGGTAGATTTCGGCCGTGGTGGTCGAGCCGTCGGCCGCAAAGCCCGTGGCTACCGCCTTCACCCAATCCTCCTCGCCAATTTTTGCCGTCAGGCCGTTGCCGTCCATGTAGCAATTCATGGCATAGGTCGAGTTCATCACCCACATGTGGTCGATGATGCGTGCCACCTCGTCGCCGAAATATAGGTAGGGGAGGTTTTCGGTCATGTTGTAGGGCGAGCCATCCTTGTAGCCGTAGTGCATGCCAAAGTTGGGCGAGCCGTTGCGACCACCCTGCCCGGGCTCTCCATAGACCGTCTGCTGGTTTTGGTAGGTGCCGTAGGTGGTGTAGTCGAGCGAGGCGTAGTTGCTCACGATGTGGCCGCCACCCCAGTAGACCGCACTTCCGTAATTGAGGGGCAGTGCCGTGGCGAGGAAGGTGTTGTTCTCGTCGTACCAATGGTAGTCACAACCGCGTGCCTCACCGTTGAAACCATAGTCTCCATAGAGCAGCGGACCGCCATACTCGGGCGTATCAATCAGTTCGCTCCATGTGGTCACGGTGTGGTCGTAGTAGCTGCTCGTGGCGTTGTCGTAGCCCGTCACGGTGAAGGGCGAGAACTTCGCGTCGGCATCCTCGAAGGTGAGGTAGCGCAAGGCGTAGGCCGAGAGGCTCAGCGTGCAGACCTTGCAGTTGCCCTGCGCATCAATTGCCATCAAGCGCACCTCGGTATTGCGATTCTCCTCGGTGAGGGTGGCCGGAGCCTCGTAGGAGAGGGCATAGCTGTTGTCCTCCTCCGTGAGGGCTACGCGCCAATCGGCGTGGGTGCCGCTCAACAACTCGCACGAGGCCACCTTCTTCGCTGTGAGGGCGATTGTGCCCTTCGTGCCACAGCACACCTCGGTCGATGCACCCTCGGCCGGAGTCAGGCCGAAGTTGAGTTTGGGCAGGGTGATGACCGTGCCGTCGCTCAGCGTGATGATGACGGCATCCTCGGTCTCGACGACCGATTGAATATCGCCATCTTCGCCCTTATCGCCCTGGTCGCCCTTATCACCTTTGTCGCCTTTGTCACCCTTATCGCCTTGTTCGCCTTTATCTCCCTTGTCGCCCTTGGCGCCGTGCTTCACTTCGAGCACCGTGCCATCGTCGAAGATGAGTTTATAGCCGTCGGTGGTTGTTTCGACCTCCACGACCATCTTTCCCTCTTCGAGGGCTTGCAACAGCGCCTGCAACGTGGCGATGGTCTCCTTGTTCTGATTTACCTGTTCTTCGAGTTCATCGACCTTGTTCCAGAGGTCGCTGTCGTCGTATTCGCACGCCCAGCTGCCGACGAGGAGCAGGGCGGCCAATCCGCATTTGAAAAGTTGTTTCATCGTGAAAAAATGTGTTTAGTAGGTGTTTAATGGGTTGTTTCGAAGACCACCGCTACATCGTCGTAGGCGAAGTAGGCGGGTGCATAGAGGCCATAGTCGCCTACATAGCTCCCTTCAATGTTGAATTCTACCTTTGTCACCTTGCCCATCGCTGTGAGCGACCATTTCGTCCACTCGGTCGGCATCTTACCGCCCTGTTCGAGATAGAACTCGGGTTGAATGGCAATCCGAGCCCCCGTAGCATCGTAGCCCGTTGCCACCACCTTCAAGAAACTCTCATTGGAGGTTGAACCGGTCAGCTCATTGAGTACATAGTTCGTCGGACATACCCACATGTGGTCGATTGTGCGCGCCACGCCATCGCCAAAGGTGAGGGCGGGGAGGTTCTCGGCCGAGTTGCCCGTGCCGTCACTGTACCCATTGTGTACGCAGAAGTTGCGCGAGCCGTTGTGACCGCCGGCTCCGGTAGCTGCCAACACGGCCAGCTGGGTGGTGTAATCACCCTCGCTGAGCGTTGCTGCGGTGTAGTTCGATACGGCATGCCCGCCTCCGGCATAGTTTGTTACGCCCCAATTGACGGGCAATGCGTGGTGGAGCTCGGTGTTTCCGCGGTCGTACCAACTGTAATTAACCGACCCGAAGAGGTAGGTGTTGGGATCTTGCACTCCGTAGAGAAGCGCCCCTCCATACTGCACCTCGTCAATGAGCGACGACCAATAGTGGGCCGTCGAACCGGCGTAGTCGGCATCCTCGAAGGTCAGCACACGCAGCGTGCTTCCTCCGTCGTCATCCGAACACCCTGTAAAGAGGGCGGTGGCTGCCATGAGCAGCGACAAAGTCAAAATTCGTTTCATGGTCTTGATATGTTGAATTATGCGCATAATAATAAAGTTCGTTGCGGCCTGCCGGTCGGAACGAACTCCTCTCAAAAAAAAGAATCGCCGTTCCTCCCTGGCGGAGTACGGCGGCAATCCTGAAAATCCCTCACTTCAACGACCGGTCACCTTTGCGGGTTGTCTTCTTCTCCTCTTCGCCCCCCCCCGATGCCCTCCCTCCTTTCCGTACACCTTTGTGTGCTCGAAGGCAGGTTTGGCCCCTTGAAGTGTGATTCCCACCCGTACACCTGCAGGTTTTACATCTATGGCGAAAGGCAGGTCTTCTGACTTGTTCCGCTTGTCGCGCCTTCCCAGTCTCCCAGTGGCTTGTGCAACAAACATTTGTTAGGAACTTACAGCAGCAGGTACTGTTTCGGATTCTCACCGAATTTCCTTTTCACGCCTCCCATGCTGTTTGTCTTTTGGCTACAAACGACGATGTGGAGGAGAACCTTTCGATGACAAAGGTAGTAAGAGATTTTGTAAAAACAAGCGCCGAAGCAAAAAAATGTTGCATGATATGTTTTGGAATGTTGTAATCTCTCTGCTTTTCAACGGACTTACCTAATTCAAGGGGTGGGTGTGGTCAGCGTTCTAATCAAGGGCTATTTCTATATTGATTGGTACAAGAGAGTAAAAATCTTTTGGAGGTTCTATCAACTTTTTCTATCTTTGCCTTAGACAACAGAAAGTGTAAGCTTTATTCCCGAATTGCGAACGTAGGAAATTCACAAGTAGTGGGAGAGGCTGACAACTTCTCGCGTCATATCCTATTGGATATGGGCGTGGAGGCTGCATGCTATTTTCAACTACAAGGTAATCCTACGACCTGCAATTCTGAAATTAGCTTTCGGCACCACGCTTTCTTCATGTATAAAGAGCTGCTAAGGTGTCGGGTGGCAACCTAAAAATTTACAATTATGAAAAAATTATTGATGTGTGTTGCGTTGTTGTTCGCAGCAGTCACGGTGTCGGCTCAGTCGGCAGAGGAGGTTCAGGCTTCGCTTGACCGCCTTGCACAGCTCGAAAAGCTGAACAAGCCTAAGAACACGGGCTTTGCCAAGGTGGATGAATTGCTTGTCAGGGCGAGTGAGGTAGCGACGGAGTCAGTGGCTATTTCGGTGGGCTTGCATGAAGCCAACAAGGCTCTTTCGAACACCAATGCTGAAGGTCAGGCAGCCGTAAACCTCGAAGCCTTGCAGCTTATGCTGGTTAGTGCCACAAAGTTGAGCAGCGAGAGTTTACCCGCCGTTGTAAAACTCGTCCCTGAGGCTTCCGAGGAGGTAAAGAGCGTGAAAAACCCGATGAAATTAAAGGGTGTGAAATCGGCCATAGACTATTCGAATACCGTTGTAGCGATTGTAACCGTGGAGAGTGCTTTTCAGATAAAAACCCTCACGGAAATCATCAAAAAGGCCTCGGAACTGAAAAAATAAGGATTCTGCTGCATCAGTTGATAACGGAAATATGCAATTAACAGAAAGAGAGTCGTGTAACCGGCTCTCTTTCTGTTAATTACTCCCATTCTGAGGTTTGGCATGCCGATTTTTCGAACCACTTGTAAAATCGGAGGAGGGTAAAACGTCACCGCGAGAGCCGTAAGGCTCGTGGCGGTCTAAAAAAGCACCACGACTGCTGTTTTGCTTGTTTAGATTGCCACGCTCCCTGCGTTCGCTCGCAATGACGTTTTCGGAAACTTATTCATTTTGCATTAGAGCTTCACCTCCACATGCTTGATGTGGGTACGGCGCCAGGTGTAGAGGATGTGCAGCGTGCCATCCTGCCCCTCGATAATGCAGGGGTAGGAGTACTCGCCAATGGGGCTCTCCTCCAACGTGATGCGGTGTTCCCAATGGATGCCGTCCTCCGAAACTGCCACCGAGAGGGGGGTGCGCGGCCCTTTGGGGGTGCCGTCGATGGTTTCGAAGTTGTTGTATACGAGTACATGGCGTCCGTCGCGGAGCGTCACGGCATCCAATCCCGATTGGTTGTGGCCGAGCGTTTCCAAGAGGTTCAGCGTCGACCAGGTGGTGCCGCGGTCCTCGCTATACGCGATGCCGGCCTTGCCGTTGCGCGTGCGACAGAGCATCTGCAACCGTCCGTCGGCCAGGCGCAAAATCGTGGGCTGAATTGCCTCAATGGGGCATGCCTTCGCGGGGTCGGCAGCCACCTTTCCCCACTCGTCACGCTTCGTGACCAACGGGCGGAAGCGGGTCGGGACACTCAGTGCTCCGTCGAGTTTTGGGGTGCGCTGCCACGTTTTTCCCAGGTCGTTGGTCCACTCGAAGTGGCAGGTCCACGCCCCCAGTTCGTCGGACGAGGGGCAGAGAATGCGCCCGTCGAGCCAGACGGGTTTGTTCTTGATGGCTCCGAAGATGCCGTCGGGCAGTTGCTCGGGCTTTGACCAGCTCTTGCCGCCGTTCTTCGAGCGAATCAGATAGCCCTTCCAGTTCGGGACATTGGGCCCCACCTTATAAAAGAGCCACAACTCGCGCTTGCCGGGAATCTGAAACAGCACCGGATTCCAGCAGGGGTAGCGCAACGTGTCGTTCTGGATGCCGTCGGCCACCTTCGTGGGTGCCGACCAGCGGTCGCTCCCCTTTTTCTTCGTGCAGGTGTAGATGCAGACATCGGGATTTTTCTCCCGCGTGCCTCCGAAGAAGGCGGCAATCAGGTCGCCGTTGGGCAACTCCTCGATGGTCGAGGCGTGGCACTGCGGGAAGTCGGCTCGCTCGTAGAGGAACTCGTCGAGCAGGATGCCCTCGCGCTGTCCGCCCAGCGTTGGGTCGAGGTCCACCGAGAGGTGGTAGCGGCCCGACGGTACACGCCACAACGAACAATCGCCCTCACGCCCGATATAGCGTACATCGGGGTCGCTGACGGCCTGCTCGTCGAGGGTTGGCAGCACGATGACCGCCTCCGTGTTGCAGGGAATCTCAATCTCCCAGTCGAGGTGCATCGGGCTCTTGCGATAGGCGCTGCGGATGGTGCCGTGCAACGACTCATACGAAGCCGCAACCTCGCTGAGGTTGTCAATCGAGAGGTCGGGCGCAAGACGGATACGCTTGTAGGCGGGTGCTGCCGGATTGATGCCGGCCAGGTCGCGGTAGAACCAGGGAATCAGGTCGCCGAGCATCATCACATGGTTGCCCGAATTCATCTTCGGACTTGCCGTGTCGCCGTTCCACAACTCCCAGATAGTCGTCGCGCCGCGCTCAATCATGTAGCCGAAACTTGGGTAGGTGTTCTGCGATGCAAGCAGGTAGGCCACATCGCCACGTCCCATCTTTGAGAGGTAGCGCAGGGTCCAATTTTGGCCGCAGACGCCACTGCTGATGTGCCCTTTGTTGTCGATGAGGAGCTTTTTGAGGATGTTCTTCTCAACCTCGGCGCGATACTGCTCCGGCACCAAATCGAAGGCCACGGCCAAGAGGTTGGCCGTCACGGTGTTGTTGTCGTAGTAGATGTGCTCGGGGTAGAGCGTGTGGGGCTCCTTGGCCGGCGACGAGTGCTCCTCGACGTGGAGGAAGGCGCGGTTGAAGGCCTCACGGGCCGCAATGGCTCGTGCCGCATAGTCGGTGCGGTCGGCTTCGAACCCGAGCATCTCGGCAAAGCGTGCCATCATCGTCGAGACCTTTGCATAGTAGGCCGTGGCAATGAGGGTCGGGTTGGTTGTGCGCTGCGGGTCACGGCTGTGAATCAGTTCCAGCGACTCGGGCGGTACACACCAGTCGCCATACTTCTCCTTCGTGATGAGTCCCTCGCTGTTCATGTAGCGGTTGCGCATGTGGTCCATCCACCGCTTCATGACCTCGTAGTTGCGGCGCAACGGTTCGATGTTGCCGTTGTGCTCGTAGAGCATCTCGCAGATAATCGGCAGCACCGACTGCCACACCATACCGTCCGTGTAGTAGTTCCAGAAGGCGGGAACGACATCGGGGATGCAGCCATCTTCGCGTTGTGCC
>CAZTCM010000075.1:0-8189 GCA_964612285.1 uncultured Alistipes sp. | reverse complement strand
GTTTGTCGCGGGCAATCTCGCGCAGCTGCTTTTCGAGGTTGATATGGTCCGAGCCCGCCTTCTCACTCGCCGTACGAATCAACTCCTCGGGGAGTCCCATTTTGCGGGCTATCTCGATGGCAAACGAACTGCCCGGCTTCCCCTGTTCGAGGCGGAAGAGGGGGCGAATGTGCTGCACATCGAAGGCCATCGCGCCGTTCGAGATACCCTCGGTCGACGAGGCGTAGTATTTGATGTTGGCATAGTGGGTCGTAATCACGCCATAGCAACCCCGCACCACCAGGCGGTCGAGAATCGCCTCGGCAATCGCCCCGCCGATGATGGGCTCCGTACCCGACCCGAACTCGTCGATGAGGACCAACGTCGCGGGCGATGCCGCCTGCAACATCTGGCGCATGTTGCGCAGATGCGACGAATAGGTCGACAGGTCGTTGTCCATCGACTGCTCGTCGCCGATGTCGATACACATCGACTCGAAGAGGGGCAGCTCGGTCATCTCGGCAGCCGGCACCAGAAAGCCGCATTGACACATATACTGCACGATGCCGGTCGTCTTCAAGCAGACCGACTTACCGCCGGCATTGGGGCCCGAGATGACCAGAATGTGCTTCGAGCGGTCGAGCGTCAGCGTCAGAGGGACAATCTCGCGCCCTTGCGCCGTGAGGCTCTGTTCGAGAATCGGGTGACGCGCCTCGCGCAGCACCAGGCGGTCGTCCATCGACAAGATCGGCTTCACACACCGGTTGTCCAACGCCCAACGCCCTTTGGCGCGCAACATATCAATCTCGGCCAGGTAGTCGCCCGTAGCGGCAATCTGCTCCACCTCGGGACGCAGCAACTCGGTCAGGCAGGTCAGGATGCGGACAATCTCGCGACGCTCGGCATACTCCAACTCGCGCAACTCGTTGTTCAACTCTACCACCTCGACCGGCTCGACGTAGAAGGTGCGCCCCGTGGCCGACTCGTCGTGGATAAATCCGGCCAATTTGCGTTTGTTGGCTGCCGAGACCGGTATCACGGTCTTGCCGTCACGCACCGAAATCTGGGCATCGCTCTCCACGATGCCGGCCTGCTTGGCCGCCTGCAACACCTGCTGCAATCGTTTGGCTGCCTGCCCCTCGCGTTCGCGAATGGCACGGCGCAACGAGTAGAGTTCGTCGGAAGCCGTATCGCGCACCTCGGCATGGTCGTCGACCACATGGTCGATAGCGGCCACCAGGTGGGGAAATTGCGCCACGCCGCGCGTCAGTTCATGCAGGCGCGGATAACTCTTGGCGCGCGCACGAATAAACCCGGCGATGGCATCCACCAACTCCAAGGCACGTCGCAGCAGCAACATCTCCTCGGCATCGAGAAAGCCCCCTTCGACGCGCAGTTTGGCCACCACGGCCTCCGTATCGGGATAGTCGCCCCCCGGAAAATCGAACTCCATGAGGAGCAGCTGCCGCATCTCGTCGGCCAACGACAACCGCTGCTCCACCTCGCGATAGGAGGAGGAGAAGTCCTGCTCGGCGATGCGTCGTCGAGCGGCGGTCATCGTACACCGCGCCGCCACCTGCTCGCGCAGGCGGTCGAAACCGATTTTCTGTTCGAAGGTTGCCGGATAGATCATTATTTATTGCTCTTTGCCGCCTTTTCGGCCCTCTTAGCCGCCTTTTTCTCTGCTTTTTTCTCCGCCTTGTCCGCCTTCTTCTCCGCCTTGACGGCCGCCTTATCGGCATCCTTTCCGAAGACCGACAGGTGGACATAGCGCGCCGGATTGGCCTTCACATCGGCCAGCAGCTCGGCCAGGTTATTGCTTGCCGTGGTCAGGTTGTCGTACATCGCCCGGTCATTCATCAGGGCACCGAGGCTCCCCTCACCCTGCTCGATGTGGCTCAACAGGCCGTTCAGACGCTCGATGGTCGTCGTCAGTTTCTCGGCAAAGGCCTCCTCGTCGAGCGAGGCAACGATGGCTCCGGCACTGCCTATCAGGCTGTCGATGCGGGGAGCATTCTCGCCCAGCATCGTCGAGAACTCCGAGAGCCCCTCGACGGCGCGGTGGAGATGCTGTTGCTCGGTCGAGAGCAAATCAGCCACATCGCCCGTAAGCGACTCGACATGGTCCAGCGTCGCCGTGAGGTTGTCTGCGTTGGCCTCCAAGAGGGCGTTCAGGTTGTGCAACGTGCGTCCCAAATCGTCGGCCAGCGCGGCAAAACGCTGCTTGAAGAAGTCGAGTTCCGACCCCGCCACATCCATCAAATCGCGGTCGCGACTCGAACGAATCGTATCACCCTCGGCCAGGAAGGTCGAAGCCTTGCCATAGATAATCTCCACGGCCTTGCCCCCGAGGAATCCGTCGCTGAATATGCGTGCCTCGGAGTCGGAGGGGATGCGGTAGGTGCGACGAATGGTCAGGTAGAGCAGCACCTTGTCACTGCGCGAGGGGTCGAGTTCGATGCGCGAGACCGAACCGATTTTCACCCCCTGCATCATCACGGCCGAGGCCTCCTGCACACCGCCCACCTGGTCGTAGGCGGCAACATACTCGGCATTGCGGCTGAATACATCCAACCCACTCAAAAAGCGGATGCCGCCCCACGCCAGCAGAATCATTGCCACGGCAAAGATGCCGATTTTTGCTTCACGTTTCATAGTGTTCTGTTTCAGAATGTTTCGTTTTACTTTTTGGGTGCTGCCGAGCGTCCTTCGGAGACCTCGACCACGAAGGCCTGCGGGAAGCTCTTACGCACGGCCACGGCCGCTTTGAGCGCCTCGGCACGCGTGGCATACTCGCCCACGCCATACTTATAACGATAGGGCCCCTCGCTCTCGTATTGGCACACCCGCCCGCGATACTTCTTGAAGTCAGACGACTGCAACGACAACGGACGCTTCGAGGCCATCACCTGCACCGTGTAGAAATGGCGCGTCGTGGTGGTGGTCGCATGGCTCTTCGGCGCATCGTTTTTCGCACTCTTTGTGCTTTTTGCGCCTTGCCCGCTCTTGATGCTCTTTTCGCTTGTTGCAGGGGGTGTCGCAGCGCTTGTCGAATTCGTCGTTTGGTTGCGATACAGACGCGGGTCGTAGAGGGTCGGCACATCGGCCTTCGGAGCCTCGGCCGAGGTCACTCCGGCCGGCTTCTGCTCGGGCTGTTTCTGTTCGGGCTGAGTGGCAGGGGTACTCCCCGCAGCCGCACTCCCCTCCTCCACCGCAGCGAGAGGTTGCTCCTCCATGCGACGTGCTTCGAGCACATAGTCCGAGTAGTCGCGCACGGCCTGGTAGAGCGACTGTACGAGTTGGTTGATACCCTTCTCCGATTTGAGGTAGGCCGCCTCCTCCTTGTTCGAGAGGAAGCCGATCTCGGTCAGCACACCCGGCATATTCGAGGCATAGAGCACTCGCAGCGGTTGTCGTTTGATGCCGCGCGAGTGGCGCCCTGCCTTCGTATAGTTTTGCTGAATGCAACGCGCCATCGCTTCGCTGTATTGGCCGTAGGTGAATTGCAGATTTTGGATGTAGGCCCGCACGATGGCCGCCTCGCGTTCGTCGGACATATCCAACAAATCGTCGCGATTGGTGGCAAAAAGGGCCTCTTCGTTGTACTGCTGCTCCTTGGGAGTTTCACCCATAATAAGCGTCTCGACACCCTTCGCAGCGGTCGACTTCGCCGCATTGACATGGACCGAGATGAAGAGGTCGCCCTCGGCCCGATTGGCCAAATCGGCGCGTTTCTGCAAATCTTCGACCTTGGTGGCCGCGAGCGCCTTGTCGCCGGTGCGCGTGTAGACCACCTTCACCCCGGGCATCTTCGTCTGAATCATCTTGCCCAGCCGCAAAACCACCTTCAAGGTCAAATCCTTCTCACGCACACCGCCATAGCAGGCCCCCGGGTCGTTGCCGCCATGACCGGCATCGAGCACCACGACCCGCACACCATAGGCCGACGACTCGGCTGCTCCGAGCGTCACGCAACTCATCACAAGAGCCGCAAAAACGAGAATTATACGCGCGCGCATATTTTTTAACGGGTGAAAATTGGTTCTATCTCTAAATTTTTACCTATCTTTGTCGAGTTAATCGGCCCGCAAGGAGCAAGCAGAGTTCCGCGGCGGGGCGGTTTGCCGACTTTGTCGGCAAAAGTACGAATTTTTTCGGGATTTACGGTAGATTTTGGAGAAAAGAACGACAAAATATCTTCTTTCGGCCTGCCTGACGGCCTTTGCCGCGCAGATGCTCTTCGGTTTTTCGGCCGGCACACCCCTCGGCCGCGATTTCACGGAGGACAGCCTGCGCCTGAGCCAAGCCGCCGAGGTCGTGACGACCTTCGACAGCACCCGCCTGCAACCCGCCGAGGAGCCGTCGGAGCGTCAGCGTATGCGCCGTGAACGCATTCGCCGCACCCGCAACGAGCGACGTCGCACGGCCGACAGCCTCGCCACGTTGCAACGCGACACCCTCGCATCGGATTCATTGGCCCAGGATTCATTGGCCGTCGATTCGTTGTCGCAGGTAACCGCCCCTCGCGACACGGTGCGCCAACCCCGTCCGGCCGAGAAGGTGCTCGACGACCCCATCACGGGCAAGAACACCGACTCGCTCATCTACGACGTGCGCAATAAATTGGTCTACATCTACAACGAGGGTGACGTCACCTACCAGACGAGCAACCTCAAAGCCGACTTCATGCGCATCGACCTCAATTCGAAGCTCGTCTATGCCTATGGCAAGCCCGACTCGCTCGACGGCGTAGCCATCGTCACCAAGCCCGAATACACCGAGGGCGAGGAGAGCTACAAGATGGACACGATTACCTACCACCTCGACACGAAAAAGGCGAAGATTAAGGGCGTAGCAACCCAACAGGGCGATGGTTGGCTCGTGGGCGGCTCGGTGAAGAAGATGACCGACAACACCATCAACATCGAGAATGGCAAGTACACGACCTGCGAGAATACCGACCATCCGCACTTCTACCTGGCGATGACCAAGGCGAAGGTAATTCCGGGCAAGAAGGTCGTAACGGGTCCCGCCTACCTCGTCATGGAGGATGTGCCCATCTACTTCCTCGGTATTCCCGAAGGGTTCTTCCCCATCAGTTCGGGACCGAAGTCGGGTCTGCTGATGCCGACCTTCGGCGAGGAGTATTCGAAGGGTTTCTTCCTGCGCGACATGGGCTACTATTTCACGCTCGGCGACCACGCCGACCTAGCCGTGCGCGGCGGTTTCTACACGCTCGGTTCGTGGGAGGCCTCGGCTGCTTCGCGCTACATCAAGCGCTACAAATACAGCGGCAGCTTCAACCTCCAATATTCGAGCATCAAGACGGGTGAAAAGGGCGAGCCCGACTACATCAAGCAGAAGAACTTCCGCATCCAATGGTCCCACGCCCAGGATGCCAAGGCCAACCCGGGAACCACCTTCTCGGCCTCGGTGAACTTTGCCACGAGCGGTTACAGCAAGTACTCGGCTACGAATCTGAACGACATGTTGTCGACACAGACCAACTCGTCGATTGCCTTCTCGAAGAATTGGGCCGGCACCCCCTTCTCGCTCTCGGCCAACATGGCCATCTCGCAGAACTCGCAGAATCAGTCGATTGCCGTCACGCTGCCCACGATGGTCTTCAACGTCTCGCGTGTCTACCCCTTCAAGCGCAAGGAGAAGGTGGGCAAAGACCGCTGGTACGAGAAGATTTCGATGCAGTACACCGGTAAGCTGACCAACTCGGTGAATACGACCGAGGATGAAATCTTCTCGAAGGAGACGCTGAAAAACATGAAGAACGGCGTCGAGCACTCGCTACCGATCTCCGCCTCGTTCAACATCTTCAACTACATCAACTTCACCCCCTCGTTCAACTACAACGAGAAGTGGTACTTCAAGCGTCAGGAGTATGAGTGGAACCCGATGACCAACCAGACCGACACGCTCGATGCCGAGTATGGCTTCTACCGCCTCTACAACTACTCGATGTCGGCCTCGGCCTCGACGACCCTCTATGGTATGTTCGACTTCACAAAGAAGAAGCGCGACCGTAAGATTCAGGCCATCCGCCACACCATCACCCCCTCGGTAGGCTTCTCCTACGCCCCCGACTTCTCCGACCCGAAGTATGGTTACTATCGCACGCGGCAGGTCGATTCGACGGGTCGTTTCCAGACCTACTCGCCCTACGCCATCAATGCCTATGGTGTTCCCTCGTCGGGCCGCTCGATGTCGATGAACTTCTCGCTTTCGCAGAACCTCGAAATGAAGGTGCTCTCGAAGCGCGACACCTCGGGTGTGAAGAAGATTAAGCTCATCGACGAGTTGCGTCTGAGTGCCTCGTACAACTTCCTAGCCGACTCGATGCGTCTGTCAACCATCCCGCTGACCTTCCGCACGACCATTGTCAAGAACTTCGGCATCAACTTCTCGACGACGCTCGACCCCTACGAGGTGACACCCGAGGGCCGACGTATCGACAAACTCTTCTTCCCGGGTCGTATCACCTCACTCGGTTGGTCGTTCGGCTACACCTTCAAGTCGCGCGAAGACAACTCGCAGGCGGCCATGAACGACATCAACAGCATCCCGCCCGAGTACCAGAATCCCTTCTTCGACCCCTATGGGCACATGGACCCCACGCTGCGACGACAATACATGGCACAGACCTATTACGACTTCTCGCTGCCATGGAATCTGGGATTCAACTACGCGGTGAACTACTCGATTGCCTATGTAAATAATGGTACGACGGGTTATCGCAAGAACATCACGCAGACACTCGGCTTCAACGGCTCGCTCAACGTCACCCCGAAGATGGGTGTCACGTTCCAGGGCGGCTACGACATCAAGACCCGCAAGCTGACCACCTCGGCCATCTCCATCACACGCGACCTGCACTGTTGGCAGATGTCCTTCTCGTGGATTCCCTTCGGTTTCCACCGCAGTTGGAGTTTCAACATCGGCGTCAAGGCCGCTTCGCTGCAAGACCTCAAATACGATAAGTCGCAGTCGATGTACGACAACCTCTATTAAAATTCAAAATTTAGAATTTAGCATTCAAAATTAGGCTTGCGCGACCTATAATACCACGTCACCGCGAGAGCCGTGAGAGGCTCGTGGCGGTCTACAAAAGTTCCTCGACCGTCACGGCGTCTGTTCAGATTGTCACGCTCGCTGCGCTCGCTCGCAATGACGCGGCAGCATTGAATACCGAAAAAAGACAGAGAGCGTGTCCAACGTAGGGTTGGACACGCTCTCGTTCTCAGAAATTATATAACAGTTATAACCGCTGTTACCTATTCACCTATCGTTTAATATTGGGCAACTCCAACCCATACCCCTTCTTCTTATCCTCGATTTTGAGGTAGAAGCTCATCACGAAGGCCAAGAAGCCAAACGACGAAAAGATGACCATCGGGGCAACATAACCACCCGTCTTGTCAAGCACCGTACCAATCAGCAGCGGCACCAGGCAGAGACCGATGTTCTGAATCCAGAAAATCACGCAGTAGGCCGAGCCGAGAATCTTCGAGTCGATGATTTTCGGCACCGAGGGCCAGAGGGCTGCCGGCACCAGCGAGAACGACACGCCGAGTGTCACCACGAGCAGCAGCGCCAACCCCTTCGAGGGAAACATCGGCAGCAGGAAAGCAAACGAGAGGTGGCAGGCGATCATAATCACGGCACCAATCATCAGCATCGTAGCACCCTTACCCTTGAAGTCGAGCAGTGCACCGAGGAACGGTGTGAGGCACATGGCCAAAATCGGGAAGCAGCTGAACAGGCGCGAAGCCGACTCGGCATCGATACCGAGCGTCACCTCCAAGAAGTTCGGAGCATAGCGCTGGAAGGGGAAGATGGCCGAGTAGTAGAGTACGCACAGCAACGCCACCAACCAGAACATCTTGCTCGAAAAGATTTTGCCGAGATCTTTGAGCTGGAACTCCTCCTCCGACGACTGCTCCTCGTGGCCGCCTTCGGCTTTGAGCTGCTTGTCGAACTTCTGGTCCATGAGCACAAAAATCGTATAGTTCAACAGGCCAATCATCAGCAGCACTGTGCAGAAGGCGACGGGAGCCACAACCGACTGGTCGAATTTGTTCGAAATCATCGGAGCCAACCACATCACGGCAAAGACACCGAGGCGGGCAATGGCCATCTCCATACCCATCGCCAGGGCCATCTCCTTGCCCTCGAACCACTTGGCAATAGCCTTCGAG
>CAZTCM010000074.1:0-8244 GCA_964612285.1 uncultured Alistipes sp. | reverse complement strand
CGAGGACACCCAACACACACAGTGTCAGGATCGTGTAAAGTAATACTTCCATTTAATGTTTGGTTATTGAAAATTGAATTGTGTGTTCTATTCTATCGCGCAGCAGCCACAGCACGGCGTAGTAGAGCGCAACGGCTCCTACCGTCGTGAGGATGGCCACCCCTTCGTTCAGCCCCAGCACCGTAATCGCAAGCACGAGCGTCGCAAGCAACACCACCAGCGCACCGCCATAGGCCAGCGCCACGGCTTTACCGCCGATGTTCTTCTTCACGCCTACCTCCACCGTATCCCCCGCGTGGTAGTCGGCTGCCGCATCGGTATAGACCTCGACCTGTTTCTCGGTCGCCTCGGCCAACCCGCAGGCCTGACGCGCGGCACACGACCCGCAAGCGCTCCGTGAGGTGATGCGCACCACCACCTTGCGACCCTCGACGCGGTCTACCACACCACTATGCCAAATCTCTTGCGACATTGTTTCGGGGGATGGTTTTAGAAGTAATAAAAACTAATTTTGAATTTCTATTTCTCTTTGCTCGCTTAATCGCCGTATTTATTCGTCAGCGGCATCAGGCGTTCATGACCGAAGGCACAGGCCGACAGACGCAGTACGGGCGGGAACTGGTAGCGTTTCTTCTCGTTGCGCATAATCATCGCGTGAATTTTCTCCACCACGCCCGAGTCGAAGCCGGCATTGATAATCTCCTCGCGGTGCTGACTCTCCTCAATCATGCGGTAGAGGATGGCATCGACCACCTCATAGGGCGGGAGAATATCGCTATCCTTCTGGCCGATGTGCAGCTCCGACGAAGGCTCCTTCGTCAGGATGCTCTCGGGAATCAGGTCGTTGTGCGTGCGGTTGATGTAACGAGCCACGTCATACATCTCGCTCTTATAGATGTCGCCCGTCGGGCTGAAAGCACCTGCCGTATCGCCATAGAGCGTACAGAGGCCCAGGGCATTCTCACTCTTGTTCGACGAGTTGAGCAGCATGTGCCCCGTCTTATTCTGCAAGGCCATGAGCAGCACCGTGCGGATACGCGTCTGGATATTCTCCTCCGTGAAATCGAACTCCATGCCGCCGATGACCGGTTTGAGCGTGTCGAGCACGCTGTTGTAGATGTCCGAAATCGGAATCACATTGTAGGAGATGCCGAGGTTCTCGGCCAGCTCCTTGGCATCCTCCACCGACATATCGGGCGAGAAGGGCGAGGGCATCAACAGGGCATGGACATGCTCCTTGCCGAGCGCCTCAACAGCCATGCAGGCCACGACTGCCGAGTCGATACCGCCCGACAGGCCTACACAGGCCTTTTGGTAACCGTTCTTGTGGAAGAAATCGTGCAAACCGCAGCACGCCGCGGCATAGACCATCGCCGTGCGCGAACGCGCCTCGCCCACCCGAATCGGCTCGTAATGTGCCTTGGTGTCGTAGATTTGGAAATCCTCCTCGAAACTCTTCATCAAGAGGTGCGTCTCGCCCCGACTGCTCATCACCCCCGACGTGCCGTCGTAGACAATCTCGGTCGAGCCGCCCACCTGGTTGATAAAGACGATGCTCTTCCCCTCGGCAAAGGCGATGTTGCGCATCGTCTCGTGACGGTAGGTCATGCCGCCCTTGCTGTACTTGCGGGCATTGACGGAGAGAATCAGTTCGACGTCGCAGTCGAATTTCGACTCGCGGCGAATATCATCACCCACCACCACAACACACTTCTGCCCCGCAATCTTGACATATTCATATCCGGTCGAGGGGTTCAGGAAGCCCATCTCGCGACGAGCCGTGATATGACGTTTACCCACCGTATGGGTGATTTCGCCCTGCTCGATGACCACCGCTGCACTGACAGTGCCCTCGGCCGTAAGCATCGGGCAACCCACGATGGTCGTGATGCCTTTCGAGGCCTCGGCGATACGGTCAAGGGCCTCTTCACACAGTTCGAGGAAGGTGGTTTTACGGAGTAAATCGAAGGCGGGAGTACCGCTCACAGCCTGCTCGGCAAAGAGCACGAGGTCGGCTTTCTGAGCTTTGGCTTTGTGAATCGCATCGATGATCTTCGCGCAGTTGCCGTCGATATCACCGATGGTATAGTTCAATTGGGCCAGTGCAATTTTCATTGTCCTGCTTTTTAGGTCAGTTATAACTCTGCAAAGTTAACGATTATTTATAATAATCGGAAATAATTTAATAGGTTTAATTGCACATTTTATAGGAATCCAATCCAAATAAAAACGAGTCGGCCCCACTTTTCGTGGAAACGACTCGTTCTTTCGAGCGCGGGGACCCTCCCCCTCGCTGCACCTCCGTGTGTACCGATTACTCCTGCTCGGGATCGGCCACCAGAATACGACCGCAATACTCGCAGACGATAATTTTCTTTCCCTGACGAATATCGGCCTGACGCTGGGGCGGGATGTGGTTGTAGCAACCACCGCAGGCATCACGCTTGACGGTAACGACAGCCATGCCGTTGCGCACATTCTTGCGGATGCGGTTGTAGGCAACGATCAGGCGCTCGTCGATTTTGGCCTTCGCCTCGGCAGCCTTCTCCTCGCAGGCAGCCACCTGGGGAGCCGTCTCGGCCTCGATGCCCTCCAACTCCTCTTTTTTCAGTTTGAGGTCGGTGGCACGTTCTGCAGCTGCCGCTTCGGCCTCCTCCAACTGCAACTTCTTGCCCTTCATTGCTCCGGCATACTCGCGCAGACGCTTCTCGGCAAGCTCAATCTCCAACTCCTGGTACTCGATTTCCTTCGTAATCGCGTCGTACTCGCGTTTGTTGCGCACGTTGGTCTGTTGCTCCTTGTAGTTGCCGATTTGGATGCGGGCCGTATCCACCTCGCGCTTGCGCTGCTTGGTGAGCGTGTTGAGCTCCTCGATTTCAGCATTGATGTTCTCGATGCGGGTCGTGAGGCCGGCCATCTCATCTTCGAGGTCCTGCACCTCCAACGGCAGCTCGCCCTTTACCTTGTTGATGGCATCGATTTGGCTGTCGATTTTCTGCAACTCGTAGAGAGCCAGAATCTTCTCCTGCATCGAGTAATCCACCTCAGCGGTCTTTTTTTGTGTTGCCATATCTCTTGTTTTAGTTTATTTTTCGCACAAATAATGAATCGGATTGCGCGTTGCCGCACTTTTCAAGAGTGCAAAGGTACATAATTTTTTTGACAAAATATCAAATAAAATTTCAATTGCGCAATATTCACTCTCAAAATGGCCTATATCGGCCACCGTGAAGGCTTTGTCGGGGGTCATGAAGTCGTTGTATTTGAGGTCGGCCGTGAGGTAGAGATCGGCACCTGCACGACGCGCCTCGCCCATGAGCGAAGCCCCTGCCCCCGTACACACGGCGACACGCCGCACCTGCTCCGTCGCAAGGTCGCTGTATCGGATGGTCGACACCTGCAACCGCTGCTGCACCCAACGCAGAAAATCGAGGGTCGGCACCGCCTCGGGCAACTCGCCCACTACGCCAAAACCTACCCCCTCACCCTTGGCCGAGGGTTCGAGCAACACACAGTGTTCGATGCCGAGTTGCCCGGCCAGCCGCCAGCTCATTCCCTCAGGGGCGCTGTCGAGGTTCGTGTGGCAGGCGTAGAGCGCAATACCGCTGCGAATGGCCCGCTCGACACACCGTTCGACGGGCGTGGCCGAGTTCAACCGTTTGAGCGGATGGAAGATAATCGGATGGTGCGTGATGACCAGGTCGCACCCCTCGCGCTCCGCCTCATCGAGCACATCCTCCGTCACATCGACAGCCAACAGGGCGCGATGCACCTCCGTATCGGGGTGCCCGACCACCAGGCCGGCATTGTCGTAGGACTCCTGCCAGGAGAGCGGCGCAAAGGATTCGACAACGGCTGCTATTTCGCTAATTTTCATACTTTTGCCTACTTATCGTTAAAAGAGTGACTGCTCGTAGAAGGCAAAGAGTTCCTTCTCCTCGCCATCCCGTTTGCGACGCGGACGACGCACCTTGGGGGCTGCCTCCTGCGGGGTCGCCGGCTCCTCGATTTTGACGACGACGCGACCGCCCTTGTCAATCGACGCAACCGCCGCAGGCTCCTCGTCGGCAACCAACTCCGTCTCGTTACCCTTCAAATCCTCGCGCACCTCTTCGAGCAGCGCACGGATGCGTTGCAGACGCTCCAACAGCTCGGCATGGTCGGCCACTTTGCCCGCTTTGCGCTCCTCGCGCAACGCCTTACGCGCCCCCTCGATGCGCATACCACGCTCCTTGACCAGGTGGTAGATGCTCTTCAAGGTCTCGATATCCTCGGGTGTATAGTGGCGATTGCCCTTCTTGTTGCGGCGCGGTTTGAGGGTTGGGAACTGCTCCTCCCAGTAACGCAGCAGCGAGGGGTTCACATCGAACATTTCAGCCACCTCGCCCATCGAGTAAAAGAGTCTTTCAGCCATATTCTATTCGTTTTTCAAAATTCGCAACACATTCGGATAGAGATTGTTCACACGCCCCCCAATCCGTTTGGCAAAACCAATCGGACGTCCCTCGCACAACACGAGGTTCATCCCTTCGGCAAAGTGTTCTGCGGCCACCTCCTGCTTGCGCAGGTAGGCCGTTGCCTCCTTCGCGTCGAGTTCTGCCCGAGGCACCGCATCCCGACGCAACCCTGCAAAATGAGCCAACGCCTGATCGGGCTTCAATCGCCCCTTGAAGAGTTGCCCCATTGCCACCCCCGAGTAGACCACAGGGAGCAACGCCGAGAGTTGGCGAATGGCCTCGGCCTGCTCGGAAAACCAACCGTAGCAACACTCGCCGGCCCATGCAAACTGCATCTGTTGCGGCTCCTCCACCCAACGCATCACCTCTTTAAGCGACACCTTATCGAGCGGTACCGGCGCCGACCGCTTGGCACGCGGCAGCCGCATGCGTCCGGCACACGCCCCCGATTTGCGCGCTACGGCGGCAAAAAAGCCCTCGCCCGTCGTGCGGTGAGGCAGGAAGCGGAAGGTCTGAAAAGGCCCCACCTCCCCCTTCACGACACCCCATGCGGGGTCTACGGCCACCTCATCGGCCGCCACCACTTCGTCGGCCACCTGCGCCAAAAGGCGTTCCAAACTCCCCTCATCCTCCTCGCGGTTGAAGGTGCAGGTGCTGTATATCAACGTACCGCCGGCCCGCAGTGCGCGCCAGGCATCACGCAAAATCTCATCTTGTCTTGCCGCACACAGCCGCACATTCTGCTCGCTCCACTCCGCACGCGCCCCCTCATCCTTGCGAAACATCCCCTCGCCCGAGCAGGGAGCATCGACGGCCACCACATCAAACCACCCTTCGAGTTGTGCCAGATGGGCAGCATCGGTGCAGGTCACCGCCACATTACCCGTGCCCCACTTACGCACATTGTCGGTCAACACCTGCACCCGTTTGCGGTCGATTTCATTCGCGACAACCAACCCCGTACGCCCCACACGCGAGGCATAGAGGGTCGTCTTACCGCCCGGTGCCGCACAGAGGTCCAACAGACGCATGCCGGCACAATCGGCCGGAAGCAGTCGTTCGACGAATTGCGACGAGGCCTCCTGCACATAGTAGGCACCGGCATGGAAGGCTGCATCGAGCGTAAACGAAGGACGCCTATGCAGGTAATAACCCTGCTCGCACCACGGCACACGCCGTGCTGCCCCGAGCCGCTCCAACAGCATCTCAGCCTCCCCATGCACCCCATTCAGGCGCACCGAAACGGGTGGTTCCTCCTCCAAGGCACGGCACAACGCCGCAGCCTCCTCGGCACCCAGCTGCTCGTGCAGGCGTTCGACAAATCGTGCGGGCAGCTGCATCGGTTAGAAGAGGCGTTTCTGCACATCCAACTTATCGAGCTCGGCGCAGATGCGCTCGAAGACCGCCGGATCCTCGACGAAATCCTCGCGATCCTTCTCCACCACCAGCACGGGGCCCTCGTAGAGGTCGCCAATCCACTGGTTGTACTTCTTGTTGAGTCGTTCGAGGTAGGCTTGGTCGATGTTCATCTCGTAGTCGCGCCCACGCTTGTGAATCTGGCGCACAAGGGTCGGCACGCTTGCTTTGAGGTAGATGAGCAGGTCGGGCTTCTGCACCAGGTTGGTCACCAGCTGGAAAATCTTCATGTAGGTCTCGATGTCGCGCGACGACATGAGCCCCATTTCGTGCAGGTTGCCGGCAAAGATGTGGGCATCCTCATAGATGGTGCGGTCCTGAATAATCATGTGCTGGCTCTTATCGGCCAACATCGCCATCGTCTGCTCGATACGACTGGCCAGGAAGCGGGTCTGCAAGTGGAACGACCAGCGCCGCATATCCTCGTAGAAATCGCCCAAATAGGGGTTGTCGATATTCTCCAAGTAGGCCTTTGCACCATACCGCTCGGTCAGCATCTCGGTCAGGGTCGTCTTGCCGCTACCGATATTTCCTGCAATTGCAATATACATAGTTTGAGAAGTTTTCAGTTTCCAGTAATCCGTATTTTAGGGCGCGCAGCCTAATTTCGATTGTTGCATCCTTCGTTTTGCATCGCTTGATGCAACTCGTCGGCAATCCGCCGGTCGTTGACCAGCCGCGGCACCTTGTTCTTTCCGCGTCGGCGCAGCCAGCCGAGGAAGAAACCTCGTTCGACAATCGTCAAATGTTGCCGTTCGATGGTCGAGTGTCGCTTGGCGTCGTAGTCCGAATTGACTGCCCGCAGGGCCACATCCAACGCCTCGGCAAAGTGTTCCGTCGAGTCGGGCTCGCGGTCGAACTCCACAATCCACTCGTGCGCTCCCTGATGGTCGAGGGCCATGTAGAGCGGTGCCACCGTATACTCATTCACCACAGCCCCCGTCTGCCGACACGCCTCGACCAGCGCCTTGTCGGCATTGTCGACAATCAGCTCCTCGCCAAAGACATTGATGTATTGCCGCGTACGCCCTGCAAAGCGAATCCGGTAGGGGTCGGTCGAGGTGAAGGTCACCGTGTCGCCAATCTCATAGCGCCACAGGCCGTTGTCCGAGGTGATAAGCATCGCATAGGTCTTGCCCGCCTCCACCCCTTCGAGGGGCACAATCCGATCGCCGCTGCGGAATTCGTAGAAGGTGCCGTAATCGAGCATGAGCAGCATATCGTCGCGTGCGGGGTCGTCGGCTACGGCAAAGAAGCCCTCCGACGCGTTGTAGGTCTCCATGTAGTGCATCTCTTTCGAGGGTATCAACGCCTCGAAAGCGGCACGATAGGGAGCGAACTCCACTCCGCCGTGCAGGAAGAGTTCCATCTCGGGCCACACCTCCAACAGGTGGCTCTTTCCGGTGCGCTCCAAGACGCGACGCATCAGTTCGAGGTTCCACGACGGCACACCGGCAAAGGCATGAATGGGCAGCGAGGCACATGTGGCGGCAATGCGTTCGATTTTCTGCTCGAAATCGGCCAGCAGCGCCACCTCGGGCTGCGGTGCCCGCATCGAACTGCCCCACCGCGCCGTTTCGTGAATCAGAATGCCCGAGAGGTCACCCACCAGGTTCTTCCCCTCGCGGGCACACGTTCCACCCAGCGTGAGGGTCTTGCCGTCGAGCAACGTCGAGCGAGGGAAACTGTCGAGGTAGAGTCCCACGGCATCGCGCATACCGAGCGTGTGGTTCCACAAAATCGAGTGGCGCGTAATGGGGATATATTTGCTACGATCGGCCGTCGTACCCGACGAGCGGGCATAAAACTGCACCCGCCCGGGGGCTGTCACATTGCGCTCGCCGGCCAACATCCGCTCGACCCACGGTTTGAAGGCCTCGTAGTCGAAGGTGGGCACCGCCGCCTGGAACTCCTCCACGCTGCGCACACGCCCCAGCCCATAGGTGCGCCCCAACGCCGTGCCGGCACCGGCACGCAGACGCTCCTCCAATTGGCGGCGCTGCACCTCATGCGGATGGCGTCGGAAGTAGTCGATGCGCCGCAGGCGATAGTTGAGGTATTGGCGGAATAGTTTGCTTGACAAAGACATCGTAGCTTCTTATTCGTTGGATTGGATTCAGGTTAATTAAAATAGTAGCCGACCTTTCCGACCGAAGCGGGCATCGAGAAGACCACCACGCGGTCGTAGGGATTGATTTCGGTGTTTCCTTCGGCAATGAAGACCTTGTCGCCGCGCACGATACCCCCCACAATCACATCCTTCGGCAGTCCGAGGTCGCGGATGCGGGCCTTCGTGGCCGGCGAGTTGGGTTTGACGATAAACTCCAACACCTCGGCATCGCTCCCCGTGAGGCACTTGATAGCCTGCACG
>CAZTCM010000073.1:0-8386 GCA_964612285.1 uncultured Alistipes sp. | reverse complement strand
CAAGCAGCGTCTGCTGGCCATCACAAAGTGTGACATGCTTGACGCGGAGCTCATCGAGCAGATGCGTGCCGAGTTGCCCGAGGGGGTGCCGGCGCTCTTCATCTCGTCGGTAACGGGGCTGAACATCCAGCAGTTGAAAGATATGTTGTGGGCTGCCCTCCAAGAGGAGTAGCGGTCAGAAGAAGAATCCGCGGCGGCTGACCCGCAGTGCGTAGCTCCCGCCAAAATAGCTGACAATACCACACAACGAGCCTCTTCCTTCGGGGAGGGGCTCGTCTGCATAGTGGGCCGAGCCGAGGGTGCGCACCACCAGGCGGCAGCCCTCTGCATCCTCAATCGTACGTTCGGTGGTGAGATAACCACCCTGCTCGACATCCGGTTCGCACCAGGTGGCACGTTCGAGAAAGCGTACCCCGTCGAGGCGCACATAGCAGTCGATATCCTGCTCGCACAACGAAGCAAGGGTACAAAGGCGCGGTGCGGGGGTCACCATCTCCACCGCCAACCGCTCGACATGGCGGTCGATTTGCAGGGGCGAGAGGGCCACCGAGCCATACGCATCGGCCGTCGCACCCAACTCGATGCGCCCGCCATAGTTATAAAGGAGCAGACCGTTGCAGCGAATGCGCAAACGGCAGCCGCACGGATAGTTCTTGTAGAGGGCGGTATGGTCGAGAGATAGTGCGATGCCGCCACTATCATCCTCCACGACGAGTTGTCGGCGGAACTCCCCATAGTGGTCGTTGGCCGTCACCACCCCTTCGATGACCAGCTCCTCGCTGAGGGTGGTCACCTCACCCGCAGCCTGCGCTTTGAGCATCCGAATCGAGATTTGGCCATGGGGCTCCTCCGGCGCATAGTCGAGCGAACTCGCATCGTCGCAAGCCACTACGGCCAGGCACCACAACACGGGCAGCAGCCACCTATTGTATACAATCTGTCGCATCACGCAGTTTCAGAATCCACCGTCCGCCGCCCGTCGCATCGTGTTGCAGAATGCCCACCAACGAACACTCGCCCACGGGCAACTCCTCGCGGGCAAAATCGGCATAGGTACGGACATAGGTATAGAGCACATCGCCCTGCCGGTCGACAAAACGCCGATAGCCGCTCCAACAATTTTCGGTCACCTCCTCGGGGGCCAAACGCAGCCCCTCGATGCGAATCAACGTACCACACAAAGCCGCGTGGAGGGTTTGCAGGGTATGCAGGCGCGGCTGCGGGGTCGCGAGCGGGTCGGCCGTGCGCACGACATGGCGGTCGAGCATCGCCTTCGAGCCGAGGTAGTCGGTCGGATAACTGCTTCCGGCAGCCGCCTCGCACCCCACCTGTAACACACCGAAGCGTCGTCCGAGTGCCAACCCTTCGAGCGAGAGCACCAACCGCGCTCCCGTCGGATAGTCGTTGTGCAGGGCATCGAGCCCAGCCATCAGTTCGAGGGCTGCCCCACCCTCCTCTTCGACAATCAGCGTACGATAGAAATTTCCACTGCGATCCGAGGTAGTGACACGTCCTGCGACGACCAGATTGGTGCGAATGGGGAGCGGCTCCTCCCCCAGCAGTTCGTGCAGGGAGGCGATGGTGGCGGTGACGGCCGGCACCATCGGGGTTTCGTCGGACTCGCCAAACGACCCATCATAACATCCGGCCGCAAGCAGCAACAGACAACCACACAACCACCGCATAGGCTCCTGTACTTTTTGTTTTTTTAACAATTCGAACGACAAAGTTAAAAAACATATCAAAAAATTCGCTACATTTGTCGCAATTAATCACAAACTAAACACACAATGGGTCCTCTTTTTCTGCAAACCGAAACGACCGAACCGCTGCTGATTCCCGACAGCATCCAAAAGGAGCAATTCCAGCGAGCCTTCGACAGATTGATGAGCCTCGATGCCTCGGAGTTGATGAGCAGCTTTGCCGAGCAAGCGCTGTGGGTATTGGTGAAAATCGTCGTTGCACTGCTCTTCTACTGGGCAGGGCGTTGGCTGATTCGCCGCGTGGTGAGACTGCTCGACAAGGCCTTCGAACGTCGTCAAATCGACATCTCGCTGCGCTCGTTCATGCGCAATACGGCTGCCGTGGTACTGACCTTGGTGCTGGTGATGATTGTCGTGCAGACGCTCGGCGTGAACATCACCTCGCTCATCGCCATCTTCTCGGCCGCCACGCTGGCTATCGGTATGGCACTGAGCGGTACGGCGCAGAACTTCGCCGGCGGTGTGATGGTGCTGATGGTGAAGCCCTATCGCGTGGGGGACTACATCACGGCACAGGGACAATCGGGTACGGTGCAGGAGATTAAACTCTTCTCGACCGTGATTACCACCGCCGACAACCGCACGATTTACATCCCGAACAACACGATTGCCACGTCGATTATCGACAACTACACGACCGCCCCCACGCGCCGCGTCGAGTGGAGCCTTTCGCTCGCCTATGGCGACGACTTCGAGGTGGCTCGTCGTACGATTTTGGCCCTGTTGGCCGAGGACGAGCGCATCTTGAAGGAGCCGGCACCGGTGGTTTACCTCACGGCGCTGGGTGCCAGCAGCCTGCAAATCTCGGTGCGCGTATGGACCAAGAACAGCGATTTGTGGGATGTGTTCTTTGCCTACAACGAGCTCTTCTACCGCGAGTTGCCGAAGGCAGGGATGCACTTCCCCTATCCGCAGATGGATATTCACATTAAAAACGAAAAATAGAGAAACATCATGGAATTGAAAGAGATTTTGGCCATCTCGGGCCAACCCGGACTTTTCAAATATGTGGCACAATCGCAGCGCGGTGTGATTGTCGAGTCGCTCATCGACGGCAAGCGCATGAACGCTTCGGCAACTTCACGCGTGAGCGCCCTGACCGAGATTTCGATGTTCACCGAGGGTGACGACATCGCCTTGGCCGAAGTATTTACCCGCATCTATGCCCACACCGAGGGCAAGGAGGCCATCAGCCACAAAGCAAGCCCCGAGCAGTTGAAGGCAGCCTTTGCCGAGGTGCTGCCCGAGTACGACCGCGACCGCGTGCATGTCTCGGACATCAAGAAGTGCTTCGCTTGGTTCAACATCCTCGTTGGCGCCGGTTTCACGGAGTTCAAACTGCCGACCGAGGAGAGCGAGGAGTAAAATTCAAAATTTAGCATTCAAAATTGGGAGGGAGGTTGTCCGCAAATGGCGGGCAACCTCCCTCGCTCATAGGGGCCGTACAACAAACGTGATGCAGCAATCACACGTTTCGGGCAACTCCTTTACTCGAATGCGGTCATCAGAAGCACACAATAACGGCTTCCCTCGAACTCGACGCGGAGGGTACGCTCCTTCGGCAGCGGTGTCTTGACGAGACGCTCCTCGTGCGGCGCCAGGGCGACCGACTGTTTGTTGCCGCCATTGATGCTGATGGTGATTTCGATATTGTGGGCCGAGGGATTGGACAGGAGGGTCTTCATCGTGCTGCGGTCCTGCGGTACACGGGCGACGAAGTAGCCGTTGCCCAGAGCAGCATCACTCGCTTTGACCCGATCGGCACCTCCGCCACTAAAATTATAAGGCGCAAAGGGGCGTCGGCCGTTGCCTACATATTGAATGCCCGGACGGCTGTTCCAACTCACATACGAACCAACATAGTTGTAGCCCAATTTATCAACCTTCAACGGGCTGCGTTTCTGCTGGTCGGTGGGTACGATGGGATATGTATGGAGCAACAGTCCGTTGTTGGCTCCCGTCACAATACCTCTCTCGGAGGCAAAATCGCCCCACCAGATGGGCTCCTCAACCAATATCGCCACCTCCTCGGGTTGCTCCGCCGTCAGATAGTTGACCGTATTGCGCAACAGACGGTCGGCGACGGGGTCGATGCCGCCACGGCCTGCAAAATCGAAGCCGCACATCAAGAGGGACCCTGCGCCCTCCACAAACTCACACAAGGCCGTGCTGACCAGGTTGCGGTCGTAGTTGGCCAATACGGCCGTGCGGGCCATATCTGCGTTACGCACCGAGAAACCACCCGTGACGGGATAGATGGCAGGGAAGCCCGGATGGCTCTCGTGAAAGTCGGTGTAGTCGCTCCACAATTTGAGCTGTTCTCTGTCGATGCCTGCGAAAATCGGATGTGTCGGGCGCTCGATGTTGATGTGCATGCCATGACGCACGGCGTAGGTGGTGGGAGGATAGGCTTTGTAGTGGGCCGGATTCTCAATCATCTCCACCGCACAAGGCAACCAGGAGGTGTCGAATTGACGGTTCTGGCGCATCACCAAAATGCGGCCACCCTGCCGAACAAAAGCGGCAAGCTCCTGTTTTTGAGCCGCCAACGAGCTATCCCAGGCCTCTTCGCCAATGACCAGCGCACGCTGTTTGGAAAGGTCGGGGACGGAGGTCGTACGCGTATAGGCTATCTTGTTTTTATCGAAGGCTGCTGCCGTGGCACCACTGGGGTCGTAGAGGGCGACGTTGCCTGCCACATCGCGCTTCGGTTGCCATTCGGCACCGGCGACATAGAGGTCGGACGTATTGGCCGAGACGCACTTGCCGTTCCACAGAATCTCACCCACCAGGCGATAGCTGCCCGTCGGCAACCACTCCGGCAGGTCGATGTTCACACGTTGCGACCAAGTGTCGTAGTAGGCAATGGTGGGCAGTTTGAGGGTGCCCTGCACCACCGGAATCTTACGGCTGTTTTCGAGGCGCCACACCACCTTGGCCCCCTCCAACGAGCGCGTCAGGTCATCGTCATTGACGATGTGTATGGTGGCTTTGACGGTGTTGCCGGCGTAGACATTGTGGTACCAATTCTCCCAACTGAGCAGAATCGGTTGGTAGCTGATGCCGTATTGATAGGCTGCCGGCTTGGGGCGCATCTCGGCAAAACTCTCCACCGAGTCCCAATGGTGGAACAGAATCGTGAAGGGCATCACGCCGGCCAAATAGGGATTTTGAGGGCGGAATCGGCGGAAAAACTCGGTAGCCTGTTTCAGCAGGAAGGCCTGATATTCCAGCGCGGCAGCGCCCTGATGCTCGGCCTCGATGTGGCCGGTCCAACACTTCTGAGAACCGGGTTGTTTCGTGCGCGAGCAGAGGTTGTAGGTGCCGTCGACACCCGTATAGTTACCTACACACTCGGTGAAGGTGACCGCCTGCGTCTTACCCGCATTCTGCCACAGATTTTTATCGCGCAGGTGCAGGTAGGTCAAGAAGGAGTTGTAGTACCAACCCCAATAGCGATGCACATCGTAGATATCGGCTGCACGGCCCAATCCATAGCCGGCATTGCCGATGTAGGGGCGGGTGTGGTCCCACTTAATCAGTTCTTCGTAGCACGATTGCAGGAGGTGGTCCCACTGACTGCCGAGGGCTCCAGCGTAGGGCAACTCGTTGCTCATGACATAGATGACCACCGAGGGGTGCCACGCAAGGGGCGTGAACTCTTGTTCCTTATAATACTTGACGGTGGCCGGAATATTGGTAGGGGGCAGCTTCTCATCTTTGGTCACGCGGGGACGGCCATAACGCCCACCGAAAATCAGCATACCCTCCTCGTCGCAGACATCGAGCCAGGTTTGATTCGTGGGGATGCGGATGATGTTGATGTGCATGCCCTTCAAGAAACGCACATAGTCGCGTGCAAATTCGCGGCTCTCCTCCAACGCCTTGGGGATGCCGCGGTTGGGCGGGTTGATGGCATTTCCGCGCAAGAAGAGGGGCTTGCCGTTGAGGTAAAAACGCCCGTCGCGCATCTCGAATTTGCGAAATCCGATACGCTTGGTGGCCGTATCCCCGCCACAACGTACCGTCAGACGGTAGAGGTGGGGCGTGGTGGGTGTCCAGAGTTTTGCTTGGAGATCACTAAGGCGGAACTCCACCTCGGACGCTTCGACAGAAGCTTTCAGGTTCAGCGAACCGATGACACCGTCAAAGAGCACCGCATCGTCGGCACACGAGGTGATTGTGGCCCTCGCTTCGCCGACAAAGCCGTCGGGAGCCAAGAGGGTAAGCGCAATACGCGCCTCGGTATCGGTAACAATGGGAAGGAGTTGGCGGATGGTGACCTGCGAAAAGGCCTCGAAGGTCATCGTCGCACCTGCGAAGAGCAGAACGAGACGTTTGAAGAATTGTTGCATATTCGGTTGTGTTAATTCGGTTTTATTATTGCAAAATTAACACAACCCCGAACAGCTTCGTGTCGCAATCGTTCGAAACAATGCCACAATTGTACGCGAAATTGCACCCGAAATCGCGCAACCTCCCAGCGCGGTGTTTACACCTCTCTCACCTCATCGCTGCCGGTGCGCTCGAAGGTGCGCGAGCCATACTTCTCGCGGAACGACTCCTCGCCCAAAAGGCCGGTTTCGCGCACCACCTCCGTGCCGTCGTCGAGCGTGTATTTCTTGCCCTTCGAGCTGCCGCCCGACGAAGCTGCGGAGAGAAAGGTGACTCCGAGCCAAAGTGCTACGAGTATCAGCACGACAACCGCCATCAGATAGCCCACGCCAAAGGCAAGAAACATAGCCGCAAGGAGCACGATGGCTCGCAGCGTCGCCACCTTGTTGTTTTGGGCCGCCAAAATCGACTCGCCGACATTATACACGGCGATCAGGCCAACAACCCCGAGCGAGGTCAGCAACACCACCTCGGTATTCCAATCAAACCAGCTGTTGAGCGTATTTCCGCCACCGGTCAAAGCCCCCAGAAGGGCGGCAAACATCAGCGAAAGGGTGGCGAAGTAAGGGTTCGACTGCACCTTGTCGCCCCACCAATCCTTTTCAATCGTATAGAACCAAGTAATCTTCTCTTTCATCGTTATATTCGGTTAAGGTTAGACAAGCGCATCGGCAAAGTGATAGAGCGTCCACGACAGCGCAAAGCCGAGCAGACCGCAGACAATCGGCATCGCCATATATTTTGTGGCAGGCGAGTAGGCACCCGCGGGAGCAGGCGCGTCGTCATAGGTGGGGGCGAAGGCCTCCGAGTGAGTCAGTTTGAACCACGCGATCCACAACAGCAAACGCATGATATACATGAACCATTGGAACCCGCTGCTGAAAAAGAAGATGTGCTCGTAGTAGAAATCAAATCCTTCGGGTACAGCCTTTTGGGCCAATCCGGCACAGATATACAAAACGCCATAGAGGAATTCGACGGGCAGTAGGATAATCCACTTTCGGCGTGATTCGGCAATCTCGTTGTTGCGCAACAAAATCGAGTACGCATAGATGAAGACGAACGAATCGAGCGGATTCATCAGATTACCGAGCCCATCGGGGAAGACTCCCATATACCCCAAAACACTCAACACAAGGGAAAATAGGAGCCAACCAGCCATCATGCCCACCGCCACACGCGTCATGCGGTTGGCCGCGATACCGATGAGAAGCAACCACGCTATCAATTGAGATACCGTATGGATGATTGAGTAGCAGATACCGATCTGTTCGTGCGACCAGCCGGCATCGTGGAGCGTAGGTTGAACGAAGCCATAGGCCATCCAGAAGAAAAACGGGCTGCACAGAAGAATGGCCGCTAAAATCTGCCGCCAGCGAATCGAGCGCGGCTGCGCAGGATGCTCGGCTGGGTGTAAGGTTTGTTCCATAGGGACGACTTTTTAATGAATTTTGTGGCAACTTGTTCTGCGAATATAATTAAAAAGAGGTGTTATCCCAAAGAAAAAGCGTTTTTTCGCTCGGAAATTTTGTTTTTTCGCGCTGATTGTGTTACCTTTGCCGTCCCGAAAAGGGAATAACCATTTTAACAAACAAAACAGTATGAACAATTACGAAACCGTTTTCATTGTCACGCCGGTTCTGTCGGAAGCACAGGTACAGGAGGTGGCTGACAAATTCCAGGGTGTCATCACCGAGAACGGCGGTCAGATTGTGAATCGCGAGAACTGGGGCTTGAAGAAGCTCGCATACCCGATCCAGAAGAAGACCACCGGTTTCTATTTCCTGATTGAGTTCACCGGTGAGGGCTCGATTATCAACACGCTGGAAACCCAGTATCGCCGCGACGAGCGCGTGATTCGTTTCTTAACTTTCAAGCAGGACAAGTTTGCCGTAGAGTATGCGGAGAAGCGTCGTGCTAAACTTGCAAACAAACAGGAGGAGTAAACTATGGCACAAGAGAACAACGCAGCTCAGTCGGAAATCCGCTACCTGAACCCGGTATCGGTTGACGTGAAGAAGAAGAAGTACTGCCGCTTCAAGAAGCTCGGCATCAAGTACGTTGATTATAAGGACGGTGAGTTCCTGAAGAAGTTCCTCAACGAGCAGGGTAAGATTCTGCCCCGCCGCCTGACGGGTACTTCGCAGAAGTTCCAGAAGAAGGTTGCGCAGGCCGTTAAGCGTGCACGCCACCTGGCTATCCTGCCCTTCGTAACCGATGGTATGAAA
>CAZTCM010000072.1:0-8462 GCA_964612285.1 uncultured Alistipes sp. | reverse complement strand
CCTCGCCATACTTCCGCTTCGTGTATTTGAAGTAGGCCACCTGCAACATCACCGAGCAGCTCTCCACCAAAAAGACGCCGCACAACAACGGCAGCAGCAGCTCCTTGCGTATGCAGAGCGCAAAGACCGCCATTACGCCGCCGATGGCCAACGAGCCCGTATCACCCATGAAAATCTGCGCCGGAAAGGAGTTGTACCAGAGGAATCCGACCAGAGCGCCCATCATTGCCGTGGCGAAGATGACCAGCTCGCCGCTGTCGGGGATATACATGATATTGAGGTAGTTGGCGTAGACGATGTGACCCGATAGATAGGCCAAAATACCCAACACCAGGACAATCGGTGCCGACACACCGGTAACCAGCCCATCGAGACCGTCGGTGAGGTTGGCCCCGTTCGATACGGCCGTCACGACCAGAATTGCCACCAACACATAGAGCAACCAGGCGAGCCTCTCGTTGCCCCCCGTAAACCAGGCATAGTCCAACTCGTTGTCCTTGACAAAGGGGATGGTCGTCTGCGTCGTCTTGCGACTCTCGGAGTCGAGCACCACCATCTGCTGCACCTCCTGCACCACCTCACCGTTTTCGCTCATGTAGATGGTTTCGATGGGCTGCTTGACCTGCTCACGCACCACAATATCGGGCGAGAGCCACATCGTCGTACCGACAATCAGACCCAAACCCACCTGACCGACAATCTTGAAGCGGCCTTTCAACCCCTCCTTGTGGTGGCGGAAAACCTTGATGTAGTCGTCCAAGCCGCCAATCAGCCCCAACCAGACGGTCGAGACCAGCAGCAGCTGGATGTAGATGTTGTCCAGGCGTGCAAAGAGCAACACCGGCACCAAAATCGAGAGCAGGATGATGACACCGCCCATCGTCGGGGTCCCCTTCTTTTGCAGCTGCCCGTCCAATCCCAAATCGCGGATATCCTCGCCAATCTGCTTGCGACGCAGAAAGTCGATGATGGCACGACCAAAGATGATAGCAATGAGCAGTGCCACGATGATGGCGGCGGCTGCGCGGAACGAGATGTACTGAAACATACCCGAGCCGGGCAGGTTGTAGGCTTCGTCCAGATACTTAAAGAGATGATAGAACATATTTTTGCTTTTCTTTCATTTATTTACACAGTTCGTCAAAGGCGCGTTGCACCTCTTCGCGGTCGTCGAAATGCAGGCGTTCGTCACCCACAATCTGGTAGGTTTCGTGCCCCTTGCCCGCAAGCAACAAGATGTCGCCGGCTCGGCACAGCATCACGGCCGTGCGAATCGCCTCGGCACGATTGGCCATCCGCAGGTAACGACTCCCCGCATCGAGTCCCGCCACCATCTCATCCAGAATGGCCTCGGGGTCTTCGTGGCGCGGGTTGTCCGAGGTGAAGATGGCGGTCGTTGCGTATGCCACAGCGATGCGGGCCATCTCGGGGCGTTTCGTGCGGTCGCGATTACCGCCGCAACCACACACGACTATCAATTGCTGCCCCTCACGACGAATCTCCTCGATGGTTTGCAGCACATTCTCCAACGCATCGGGGGTGTGGGCATAATCGACCACGGCCATCGTGCCATTGGCTGCACGCACCGCCTCGAAGCGCCCGCGCACCGGATGCAGGGCACTGATGGCGGCCAAGACCTCCTCGCGCTCGAAGCCCAACTCGACGGCTGCGCCATAGAGGGCCACGAGGTTCGAGGCGTTGAAACGGCCCGTAAGGTGGACCCACACCTCGTATCCGTCGAGCTGCAACAGCATCCCGTCGAGGTGCATCTCCTGAATCTTGCAACGGTAGTCGGCCATCGACCGCAGCGAATATCCCGCCACGCGGGCCGCCGTATTCTGCACCATCACCCGACCGTTGCGGTCGTCGAGGTTGATGAGGGCAAAGCTCCCCTTCGGCAGGCCGTCGAACAACCCCTTCTTGGCACGAATGTAGTCGGCAAAGGTGCCGTGGTAGTCGAGGTGTTCGTGCGTCAGGTTCGAGAAGAGACACCCCGCAAAGTGGAGCGCATGGGTGCGGTGTTGCACAATGGCGTGCGACGAGCACTCCATGAAGCAGTAGTCACACCCCGCCTCAACCATCTCGCGCATCATCGCATTGAGGCGAATGGCGTCGGGGGTCGTATGGGTCGATTCGATGACTCGGTTATCCACCTTGTAGACCACCGTCGAAATCAGCCCCGCCTTATACCCTAAGGCACGCACCAGGTCATAGAGCAACGTGGCGGTCGTTGTCTTGCCGTTCGTGCCGGTGACACCCACCAACTTCAATTCGCGGCTCGGATGGTCGTAGAAGGCGGCGGCCATCTCGGCCATCACCGCCTGCACATCCTCCACCACGACAAAGGCAACCTCCGTCGGGCACTCGTCGGGCAGGCGACGACACACCACCGCCCGTGCCCCTCGCTCGATGGCCGAGGCGATGAAGCGGTGTCCGTCGACCTGCGTTCCCTCCACGGCAAAGAAGCAGCTGCCCTGCTCCACACACCGCGAATCGTAGACGAGGTCTGCGACCTGCACTTCGGCAGGTCCCACCTGTTCGATGACCGTCGATGCGGCCAAAAGTCTCGATAATGGTTTCATATCGTTCATCTCGTTATCTCAATTTCAGCGTGACACGCTCTCCGCCACGCACCTGCGCCGCAGGGGGCAGGCTCTGCCACACGACGCGACCACGCCCCACCACCGTCACCTCCAAGCCGCGGCTTTCGAGCAGAAAGAGCGCATCCTTCAACCCCATCCCCGTCACATCGGGCATCGCATCGCGAGGCGTATCGAGCGCCGTAATCTGCACATGAGCCGCCGAATCAACCGCAACATCTCCCCAACCACGACGCACCTCGCTCTGCACCTTGGGAGCAAGCTCCTCGGCCACCTCGCGAATCTGCTCGATGGAGCCCCCCTTCATTCGCTCGGGATAGTGGCGCGTACCATCGCCCTGCAAGCGTTGCGACCACGCCTGTTCGCGGGCGTAGAGGTAGTCGACCACCCGCTTCACAACCGGACCGGCCAACGAGGCACCGTAGTAGGCCTTCCCTGCTTGTTGACGGGTGCGGATGGTCGTAAGCACCGTATAACGCGGCTTGTCGGCCGGAAAGTAGGCCACCATCGAGCCGAGGTAGTGTCCCGCCTCACCCGAGGTGATTTGTGCCGTACCGGTCTTGGCCGCTACGCGTAAACGTGTCGTATCACGAAAGAAGGGGGCCGCCGTACCCGTTTTGGCCACCTCTTCGAGGCAGTCTCGGACAATGGCTAATGTGGCATCCGAGCAGATGCGCTCGCGCAAGGTGTGCGTCGCGAAGCGTTCGACCACCTCCCCGTCACGACGCAGCTCGCGCACCAACACCGGCGCAATCTTGCGACCGCCGTTGGCAATGGCATTGTAGAAGGTGAGCATCTGTATCGGGGTCATCTGCACGCGATAGCCGTAGGCCATCTTCACGAGCATCACCCCCGGGTCGGGAACCTTCCAATCGGTGGTCAGTTGCGGTCGACGTTCACCGAGCGAATCCAATCCGGCCGTTTCGCCCAACCCCAAGGTGTTGTGCAGGTAGTCGCTGAGTTGTTGCTTGCGGCCCGTCTGCCAATAGTACTCCCAGAAGGCCTTGGCAAAGTAGACATTCGACGAACCTGCCACGGCGCGCTTCAAGGCAATTTCGTGGTCGCCACGGTGCGAGTCGCGAATGTTTTTAGCGTGTCCCACCGTTACAGACTCGCCGTCGTGGGTCTCATAGACCTTGTCGGGCGACATTCCTGCGTCATCCAAGAGTGCCAGCACCGTAGCTAACTTGAAGGTCGAACCCGGCTCCATCGAGCGACTCAGCGCGTAGTTCTCGCGCTCGGAGAGGGTGCCGTCGGCAGCACGCCCCAGATTGGCCATGGCCAAAATCTCACCCGTCTCGACCTCCATCACGAGCGTCGTTCCCCACTGTGCCTGCTGCGCTTCGAGTTGTTCGCGCAACGCCTTGTCGGCCACATCCTGCACATTGAGGTCGAGCGTCGTCACGACATCCATGCCGTCACGCGGAGCACGATGCTCGGCATCCCCGACGCGCGTCGAGAAACCGCGGGCGATGCGTTGTCGCAACGAGAAGCCGTTCTCGCCGGCCAGTTCGTCGGCATAGCACATCTCCAAGCCGTAGTCGCGTCCATTCTCGGTCGCCCGACCAATGGTGCGCCGCGCAAGGTCGCCCTGCGGATAGATGCGTCGGTCGTACTCGGCCAACGTGTAGGTCATGCCCATGTTGTAGTTCAAAATCGGGTAGCGGCGCAACACCTCCCATTCGCCATAATCGACTTCGCGCGGAAAAAGTTTCGTCGGTCGATGGGCGCGAATCGTATCACGCACCCGCTCGGTCACCTGCGCGCGCCCCATTGCCAGGTCGATGAGTAGCGGCAGCAGCCCCTCGTCGCGGTAGTAGGTCGTGTCGCGTTCGGGCCCCAGGCGGAAGGTCGTGCGTGCCTTGTGCTGCTTCTCGCGCAGCAGGCGGCGATAGTCGGCCGTCGAGCGGTCGCCAAAATAGGCTGAGAGCAGTTGTGCCAACGAATCGCTCTGGCGATGGTAGGTCTCGGTGTCCTGAAAACCCTCCGAATCGAAATCGAAGAGGGGCTGATAGCGAAATATCGAGATGGCCAGCGGCTCGCCGTCGCGCGAAAGAATCGAGCCGCGCCGTGCATAGAGCGTATCGGGCAGGAAGATGCGCACCGAGAGACGCTTGGCGTTGATGCGCGTCTCACGACAGAAGAACTGCACATAGATGAGCCGCACGAGAATCACCGCCACCAACACCACGAAGAAGAGGTAGAGGGCCCGCACACGCAACAGGATGTCGCTTTTAATTTTCGAGGGTTCCTGTGCCATGGCTTATTCGATGATTTCGGCCGGCCGCTGTGGGTCGTAGAGTTCCAAACCGCGCCGTGCCACCTCGGCGCTGACGGCCGAGTGGGTGGTACGACGATAACGCTGCTCCTCGAAGCGAATCGAGCGTTCGCGCAACTTCTGCACCTCGCGTTCCAGACGCGAATAGCGCAGGTCGAGGTGCAACGACCAGAAAAGCACGACGATGTTCAAGAAGAACATGCCGGCGATGGTCAGCATGTAGGGGTAGTAGCGAGTCGCCTGCTCGCTGACCAGAATCGACCCCGACAGCAGTCGGAAGAGCGGATGGGCACGACGACGCGCCTTGCGCGCCTCGGCCTCCTCGGCAGCACGACGCACCTCCTCCTCCGCTTCGCGGTCGGCGCGGATATCCTCCTCGGCCTCACCGCTCTGCACACGCAGCACCTCGCGGCGCACGCGGCGGGCAAAAAGCTCCTCCTCGGCGCGGCGAGCCTCCTCGGCGGCTCGTTCGGGGTTGAAATCCAGGTCGTGTTCTAACATGGCAACGTTTGTTTGCTTACAATTTCACGGCGACGCGCAGTTTTGCCGAGCGCGAGCGCGGATTGCGCTCCAACTCCTCGGCCGCGGGGACGATTGCTTTGCGCGTCACCACCTCGAAGGGGACCTCGGCACGACCGAAGAAATCCTTCTCGATGCGCCCCTCGAAGTTGCCGCTGCGCATAAAATTCTTCACCAGGCGGTCTTCGAGCGAGTGGTAGGCGATGACCACCAGACGCCCGCCCGGGTTGAGCACTTTGAGGCTCTGCTCCAAGGCCATCTTCAAGGCCTCCATCTCGCCGTTTACCTCGATGCGCAACGCCTGAAAGAGTTTGGTGAGGAATTTCGCCTCCTCCTTCTTTGGGGTGCAGGGGCGCACCGCCTCGACCAGACGGGCCGTCGTCGTGATGGCTCCCGCCGCACGCGCTCGTTCGAGGCACGAGGCAATTTTCCAAGGGGTATCCAGCTCGCCCCAATCGCGAAAGATGCGCGTCAGCTCCTCGTTGCTGTATTGATTGACGATGTCGGCCGCCGTCAACCGCCCGCGTTGGTTCATGCGCATGTCGAGCGGAGCTTCGCCACGGAACGAGAAGCCACGGTCGAGTTCGTCGAAGTGGTGCGACGAAACCCCGAGATCGGCCATAATGCCGTCGACACCCTGCACACCGCGCCAACGCAGCGCACCGCGCAGAAAGCGAAAGTTGCTCTCGACGTAGTGGAAACGGGCATCATCGGGGCAGTTGGCCCGCGTGTCGCTATCCTGGTCGAAGGAGTAGAGGCGCCCCTCCGCGCCCAGCGATTGCAGAATGCGACGCGAGTGGCCGCCCCCGCCAAAGGTGAGGTCGACATAGGTGCCCTCGGGGCGAATAGCAAGCTGCTCGACAGCCGTTTCGAGCAATACGGGAATGTGGTATACCGAGTTCTCCATCTGAAAATAAGTTCGACCATAGGTCGATTTGGGTGTAAAGTTAGGGATTTTTCGAAAAAGAATCCCTATATTTGTCGATATAAATTTTGAGAACCCGAAGATGGCAAAAATAGATGTCGGCGTCGTATTGCAGGAGAAGGCTCCCCGATTGGCCCGTTGGATACCGCGCGCCGTGGTAAATTGGTTGCGTCGCACCATCCACGAAAAGGAGCTCAACCACATCTACGACAACTACTGGAACTACGCTCCGCAACCTTTCATTCGCGCCTGCCTGAGCGATTGGGGGGTGAGCTATTCGATTGAGGGCATCGAGCACATCGACCCCGCAGGGCGCTACCTCTTTGTCTCGAACCACCCCTTCGGGGGAATGGACGGCATGATGCTGGCCGACAAACTCATCGACCACTTTGGCGATGTGCGCGTCGTGGTCAACGACATCCTGCGCTACATCTCCCCCCTCGAACCACTGTGGGTGCCGGTCAACAAGCATGGTGCGCAGAAGGTTGAATATGCGCGCCGTTTCGACGAGGCCTTCAACAGCAACCTCCCCGTGCTCACCTTTCCGGCCGGCCTCTGCTCGCGCTTCATCGAGGGGCGGGTGCAGGATACCCCGTGGCGCCCCAACTTCTTAAAAAAGGCCAAAGCATCCGACCGAAAAATCGTACCCATCTTTGTCGAAGGGCACCTCTCGAAGTTCTTCTACCGCCTCTCGCGCATCCGCAAGGCGCTGGGCATCAAGGCCAACATCGAGATGCTGTGGCTGGTCGACGAGATGCTGGCCCAGAAGGGTCGCCACTTCCGCATCGTGGTCGGCGAGCCCCTCGCATGCAGCGACCTGCCGGCCTCACTCAGTGCCCGTGAGCAGGTCGATTTTATCCGCAAAAAGTGCTACGACCTCGAAAAACGGCTCCAACCCTTGGCAAAAACCAAATAAAAAGCCTTATCTTTGTCGCGAAGAGAACCTCCTTAAACTATGAACCCCATCATCGCTCCGGTCGATCGCGCCCTCTTGTTAGCCGAATTGACCCCCGAACGTAAAATACGCGACACCAATCGTGCCGGTAACGAAATCTACCACTTCGTGGCCAAAGAGTGCCCCAACCTGATGCGCGAGGTGGGACGTCTGCGCGAGGAGGCTTTCCGCGGTGCCGGCGGAGGTACCGGCGAGGAGGTGGACATCGATGCCGAAGACCTGGCCGAGGATGGCTATTGCCAACTCATCGTCTGGGACCCCGCAGCCCAAGAGATTATCGGCGGCTACCGCTACATCGTCTGCACCTCGTCGAACCCGCGCCACCTCTCGACCGAGCACTACTTCCGTTTCAGCGAACGCTTCCGCCGTCGCTACCTGCCCCATACGCTCGAATTGGGTCGCTCGTTTGTGCAGCCCGCCTACCAAACCCGCGCCAACTCGAAGAGCATCTATGCGTTGGACAACCTGTGGGACGGCCTCGGAGCCATCATCGTGCTCTATCCCAAAATCAAATACCTCTTTGGCAAGGTGACGATGTATACCTCCTACAAGCAGGTGGCCCGCAACGCCCTCATCTGGTTCTTGCGCCACTACTTCCCCGACCGCGAAGGGTTGGTCGAAGGTATTCATCCCATTGCACTCGACCTCGACGACCCCTACTACGAGGAGCTCTTCTCGGGCGAAACTTTCCAGGAGAACTACCGCATTCTGGTGCAGAAGATTCGCGAATTCGACGAGAACATCCCGCCGCTGGTCAATGCCTATATGAACCTCTCGCCCTCGATGAAGGTCTTCGACACGGTGACCAACCCCGATTTTGGCGATGTCGAGGAGACCGGCATCCTGGTGACGGTGCCCGACATCTACCCCGAGAAACGACAACGCTACATGCGCTGGGAGGGGTGGCGTCGCAACCTGCGAGCGCGCCGCGAGGCCTTCCGCCTGATGCTTATCGACCACCTCGACCGCGTAAAACGCAAGCGCAAGGAGGAGAAATAATCGGAACGGGGAGCCCCCGCAACCATCGGCCATTCCACCGAAAGCGTGGGAAGAATGGGAAATATGAGAGGGATGGGAGTTGAGATACCGCCTGCGAGGTATCACGACATTTCCATCCGGTCCAAAAACACAAGAGCCTGTCTAACAAGTTTTTTGTTAGGCGGGTTTTTGTATATAATAAAAAGT
>CAZTCM010000071.1:7102-8490 GCA_964612285.1 uncultured Alistipes sp. | reverse complement strand
GCCAGATTTCGAGGTCGCCCTTCTCGGGGTTGATAATCACGTCGAAGTTCTCGTCCGTGTCGTACTGCTTTTGCAGTGCGTGACGGAATACATCCTCCAACACACCAATCATCGTCGATTTGTCGATGTTTTTCAGCTCTTTGAACTCGGCAAAGTTGCTGATTAAGTTAAGATTGTCCATTGTTTTTGCGTTTATTTTTGTTATTCGTTGTTTCTTGTAGCGGTAGGTGAACGGCCGGCACTATTTGAAATCGAGCCACTCGGCTGTTGATTTGATATCCTCGAAGAGGTAGGTGCGCGTCACCGTGACCAGCTGCTTGCGCTTCTTGCCCTCGACGGCCTGCTTCTCCTCATAGCTCAGCGTGATGGCCTCGTCGGTCACCTCGTCGAGCTTGGCCAACACCTTGATACCGCTTTTGAGAATCACCTCCACCGAGCGACCTACGAGTTTGCGGTATTGACGCAGCGCAACGAGCGGCTCGCCGATGCCTGCCGACATGACGGTCAGCTCAAAATCCTCTGCATCGCGGTCCAACTCCGCCTCGATGGCGCGGCTCAGGGTGATGCACTGCTCAATATCGACCGACGTATCGCTGTCGATGGTGAGTTCAACTTCGTTGGCGGGTGAGATTTTGCACCCTACGACAAAGCGGTCCGAGCCTTCGAGATGACGCTCGGCAATCGCTGTAATTTGCTCTTTTTCAATCATTTTTGCGGTGTTGATTAGCCTAAAACCACAATAAAAGGCCGCTTTCGGGCGGCCTCCTATTGGTTTTCATGTTGCAAATATACGACAAAAGTTTCAGAAAACCAATAGATTTCAGAAAAAAAAGCAGCATTGCGATTTACAATGCTGCTTTTTTTTCGAGATGCGACAAGCGCACTATTAACGGAAGGGCTTGATGATGCCGCGTTTCGACGCACGGATGAAGTCGATGAGCAGGTCGCGTTCCTTCGATTGGGGAATGGTGCGCTCCACCTCGTCGCATGCCTGCGCATAGTTCATGTCGCTCTGGAAGAGGATGCGGGCCGAGTCCTGAATCGACTTAATCTGCTCCTCGGTAAAGCCGCGACGCGACAGACCCACCTTGTTCAGACCGGCATAGCGGGCCGGATCCGAGTTGCGGACAATGATGTAGGGGGGGACATCCTGCGAAAGGCCGGTCATGCCCTGAATCATGGCGTGGTCACCCACCGTACACCACTGGTGGATAGCGACATGGCCACCGATAACGACCCAGTCGCCGATGGTCACCTCGCCGGCCAGCGATACGCGGTTGGCGATGACACAGTGGCTGCCCACCACGTCGTCGTGAGCGACATGCACATAGGCCATCAGCAGGTTGTGGCTGCCTACGACGGTCTTGCCCTTCGAGGCTGTTCCGCGG
>CAZTCM010000071.1:0-7092 GCA_964612285.1 uncultured Alistipes sp. | reverse complement strand
GCTGATGGTGACGCATTCGCGGATATCGTTGTAGTCGCCAATCTCGGCCGTCGTTGCTTCGCCGGCAAACTTCAAATCCTGCGGCAGGCAGGAGATTGAGGCTGCGGTGTGGATTTTGCACCCTTTTCCGATGCGGGCGCCGTCGTGAATCACGGCCCCGGGGCCAATCCAGCAGTCATCGCCGATGACCACATCGCCGGCGATGTAGGCAAAGGGCTCTACGGTTACGTTCTGACCCAGCTTGGCATCGGGGTGAACGTAGGCTAAATTGCTAATCATGGTTTCTTGGGTTAAATTTTAGTTGTGTTGTTGGTTGCTTACTGTTTATTCTTCACGACCTGGGCCATCAGCACACCCTCGCAGGCGAGCTGACCGCCGACGAAGGCCTTGCCCTCGGCGAGGCAGACGCCGCGGCGAATTGGTTCGAGCAGGCGTACCTCAAATTGGAGTTGGTCGCCCGGCACCACTTTGCGCTTGAACTTCACCTCTTCGAGCTTCATGAAGTAGGTCGAATAGTTCTCCGGATCGGGTACGTTGCTCAGAATCATGATGCCGGCACACTGGGCCATTGCCTCAACGATGAGCACCCCCGGCATGACGGGCTCTTCGGGGAAGTGACCCGTGAAGAAGGGCTCGTTCATCGTCACGTTCTTGATGCCGGCCACCGACTCCTGGTCGCAGTGGAAGATGCGGTCCACGAGCAGGAACGGGGGACGGTGGGGCAGGATTTTGCGGATGGCGTTGATGTCGAGCAACGCCGGCTTCTTCGGGTCGTATTTGAAGCGGGGCTTCTCACCGGCCGAGCGGATGCGCTGTTTGAGTTGCTTCATGAACTCCGAGTTGGCGTAGTGGCCCGGGCGGGTTGCCCACACGCGGCCCTTGATGCGCATGCCGAGCAGGGCAAAGTCGCCCAGCAGGTCGAGCAGCTTGTGGCGTGCCAACTCGTTGTTGAAGCGGAGCTCGGTCATGTAGCCGCGCTCGATGTGCAGGCCCGGCTTGTTGAACAGGCGGCGCAGGTGCTCCTGCGTCTCTTCCGAGACCTCGTTCTCGACCACCACGATGGCGTTGTCGAGGTCGCCGCCCTTGATGAGGTTCATTTTCAGCAGCGGCTCCAACTCGTGCAGCATCACGAAGGTGCGGCAGGGCGAGAGTTTCTCGCGGTAGTTGTCGTCGGGGTTGAAGGTGGCGTATTGGTTGCCGATGACCTTCGAGTTGTAGTCGACGTGGAGTGATACGGAGAACTCGTCGTCGGGGTAGAGGATGATGGCCACGCCCTTCTCGGGAATTGTGTAGACCATCTTCTCGGTGACGTGGAAGTAGCGACGTTCGGCGGCCTGCTCTTCGACGCCTGCCTCTTCGATGGCCTTGGCATATTCGCGGGCCGAGCCATCCATGATGGGGGCTTCGGGGCCGTCGATATCGACCAGGGCATTATCTACGCCGAGGGTCCAGAGGGCCGACAGCAGGTGCTCGATGGTGCTCACGCGGGCAGCGCCGAGTTCGATGGTGGTGCCGCGCGAGGTGTCGGTGACATAGTCGCACAACGCGGGTACGGTGGGTTGTCCTTCGAGGTCGACACGACGGAATACGATTCCGTGGCCGGGCTCGGCGGGATGAACGGTCATGGTCACGCGGACACCCGTGTGCAGGCCGTGGCCTGCGAAGGTGATGGGGGCCTTCAGTGTCTGTTGTTTCGTTGACATTTTCCTAAAAATTGGTTTCTTAAATTTGCCAAAGGTACAAAAAGATGTGCGGAAAACCAAATTTTTTTCCACAATGGGGCTTTGAGGGGCCTTGGGGCGCGGTGCGGAAAGAAAAATCGGGACAAAGTGATACAACTCGCCAAAAAAATTGTAAATTTGTAGCTTGATAACAACTATTCGTACGATTGATGGAGCATCCGCAACCCACCCCCGTGCCACCGGCCACTTCGCCCGCCGAGCCGCCCCGTGCTCCGCGGCCGCGTCGTCGCCGTCGGCTCGATTTGCCCTTTGACAATCGCCGCGAGGATGCGGGCGAGTGGACCTATCGTCATCGTATCGGCTTGTGCGTCACGCTGATTGCCTACCTGGTGCTGATGATTTGCTTCGTCTCGTCGAAGATTGTCGTCGGCAAGCGCCATGCGATGCAGGGGATGTACATCGACCTCGAAACTCTGGCCGAATTGGAGGCCGAGCGCGACCGCCTGCAACGCGAAATCGAGGAGAAGATGCAGCGCGAACAGAGCGATTGGAGTGCCGTGCAGAACCGTATCTCGAACGAAAATGCCACCGACGAGCGGTTGCAGGATGACCGTGGCACGAATGCTGCGGCGCTGAACGACGCTGCCGCCGAGGCGGTCGAGCGCATGCGTGCCAACCGCGAGGCGTGGGAGCAGGGGCTGGCCGAGGAGGAGGCCATTCGGGGGCAAAAGGGGAGCAACGATGAGGCCAAAGAGCGTCGCGATGCCAAGTACAAAGGGAGTGTGACGGTCTCCTTCTCGCTGACCAATCCCGTGCGCACGTCGCGCTACCTGCATATTCCGGCCTACCAGTGCGAGGCCGGCGGCGAGGTCGTGGTGCAGATTACGGTCGATAACGGCGGCGAGGTCGTGGCGGCCCGTGTGCGCTCGGGAGGAGATGAGTGCATGCGCGAAACGGCCCTCTATGCCGCACGCCGTTCGACCTTCAACATCGACCCCGCGGCTCCCCAACGCCAGGTGGGGACGATTACCTATATTTTTATTCCGCAATAACAGCCATCGGCACCAAATATTGATACGATGAACAACAAGTACACGCTTCCCGAAGATGGTGGTCTGGTTCTGGACTCGACCCCGCGCGATATTTTGCGCCGCTACGAACGCATTCGTACACAGGTCTACGAGAATGAGTACCGCGGTGTGCAACATGTGGCCGACCTCATTGTCAAGGCCATTCGCAACTACAACGAGGTCTTCCTCCCGAATGAGATTTACGACGACCAGCAGCCCTTCGTGCTGGGATTGACCACCGGCCGCACGCCCATTGGACTCTACCGCGAGTTGGTGCGTCGCTACGAGGCAGGGGAGGTGTCGTTCCGCAACGTGGCGGTCTTCTCGCTCGACGAGTTCTACCCGATAGCCCCCACCGCGCCGCAGAGCCGCAACTACCGCATCCGCGAGGAGTTGTTGAACCACATCGACATTCTGCCCGAGAATATCCACATGCCCGATGCTACGGTCGACGAAAAGCACATCTCGGCCTATTGTGACAGCTACGAACGCAAGGCCCGCAAAATCGACCTGATGATTATCGGCCTGGGCGAGGATGGCCAAATCGGCTTCAACGAACCGGGCTCCTACGTCAAGTCGCGCACGCGTCTGGTCAAACTCACCCACAACACCCGCGTCGTGCAGGCCAAGGCCTTTCAGGGTTTGGAGCACACACCGCGCATGGCCATCACGATGGGCATCGGTACCATCATGCGGGCTGAACGCATCGTGCTGATGGCATGGGGCGAGCAGAAGGCCCCCATCATTCGCCGCCTGGTCGAGGGGGAGATTTCGGATCAGGTGCCCGCTACCTACCTCCAAGAGCATGCCAACATCGAGGTGGTCATCGATCGCAGTGCCGCGGGGCTGCTGATTCGCGAGCAGACCCCCTGGATGGTCGGTGCCTGCCAGTGGACCCCGCGTTTCACGCGCAAGGCGGTCATCTGGCTCTGCCGTCAGGTGGGCAAGCCGGTCTTGAAGCTGACCTATAAAGATTATATCGACCACTCGCTGGGGGAGCTGCTCGAACAGGGCCGCACCTACGACCAAATCAACATTGATGTCTTCAACGACCTGCAACACACCATCACGGGGTGGCCGGGCGGCAAACCCAATGCCGACGATACGACGCGCCCCGTGACCTCGCAGCCCTACCCGAAGCGGGTGCTGATCTTCTCGCCTCATCCCGACGACGACGTGATTGGCATGGGGGGCACCTTCATCCGCCTGGTACAGCAACAGCATGAGGTGCATGTGGCCTACCAAACCTCGGGCAGCCACGGCGTGCAGGACGATGTGGTGTTGCAAAACATCAACACGGCCCGTCAGATGGGGCTCGGCGACCGCGTTCGCGAGGTGGTCGAGCTGGTTGCCGCGAAACGCTCCGGAGCCCCCGAGGCGCAGCTGTTGCTCGATTTGAAGGGGGCGATTCGTCGCGCCGAGGCGCAGGCGGCCGTCTGCACCTTCGGACTCGACGCCGAGCAGTGCGTACACTTCCTCAACCTCCCCTTCTATGAGACGGGGCGCGTGAAGAAGGAGCCGCTGACCGAGGAGGATATTGCCCCCATCGTGGCGCTGCTGCGCGAGGTGCAGCCCCACCAAATCTACGCAGCCGGCGACCTCTCGGATCCGCACGGCACCCACCGCTCGTGCCTCGAAGCGCTGTTGCAGGCCTTGGAGCGCACGGCCGAGGATGCGTGGCGCAAGGAGTGCCACCTGTGGCTCTATCGCGGCTCGTGGAGCGAGTGGGACGTGGCGCTGGTCGACATGGCCGTGCCCCTGTCGCCCGATGAGTGGATTCGTAAGCGTCACGCCATCGACCGTCACCTCTCGCAGAAGGATGCCCTGATGCAGGCCGAGACCGATCAGCGCGAGGCGTGGCAATGGGTCGAGGAGCGCAACCAGCAGACCGCCGAGTTGTACGATGCACTCGGTCTGCCCGAATACCAGGCCATCGAGGTCTTTGTGCGCATGTTTTAGAGATGTATAGGATGTATAGTTTGTTAAACTAAAAGAATATCGTTATGCGTTTAATTATTGAGAACGATTCGCAGCAGGTGGCCCGCTGGGCTGCCGACTACATCATTAAAGCCATCCACCGCAAGGCGGCCGAAACCGATGCTCCCTTTGTGCTGGGGCTGCCGACCGGCTCGACGCCGCTCGGCACCTACCAGGAGCTGGTGCGTCGCCACAAGGCGGGGGAGGTGTCGTTTGCCAATGTCATCACCTTCAACATGGACGAGTATGTCGGCCTGCCCGAAGAGCACCCCGAAAGCTACCATTCGTTCATGTGGACCAACTTCTTCTCGCACATTGACATCAACCCCGGGCATGTCCATATCCTGAATGGCAATGCCCCCGATTTGGAGGCCGAATGCGCCGCCTATGAGGAGGCAATTGTGGCGGCCGGAGGCATCGACCTCTTCATGGGCGGAATCGGTGAGGATGGTCACATCGCCTTCAACGAGCCCTTCTCGTCGATGTCGTCGCGCACACGCTGCAAGATTTTGGCCGAGGATACGATTCGGGTCAATGCCCGCTTCTTCGACAACGACATGGCGCAGGTGCCCAAGCGTGCCCTCACGGTGGGCGTGGCGACCGTGTGTGATGCCCGCGAGGTGATGATTCTGGCCCTCGGCCCGAAGAAGGCGCGTGCCGTGCAGATGGGCGTTGAGGGGGCCTACTCCCACGTCTGGACTATCACGGCGCTCCAAACCCACCCGAAGGGAATTCTGGTCTGCGACGAGGCGGCCTGCGGTGAGTTGAAGGTCTCGACCTACCGCTACTTCAAAGGGGTGGAACAAAGTCACCAATAATCCTCATAGGAAGCAGGCTCTTCGGAGCCTGTTTTTTGTGCGGTCTGTCACCTCGCGCTCGATGATGCCCGTCACGACATCGGAAGCGTCGTGCCAGCGGTTGGCGCGGAACGAGCGTCGGTAGGTCGTCAGGTGGTGGTAGAGTTCGGGCCAGCGTTGGTTCCATCCCCTCGGGAAGCGCATCAGGTGTTGCACGGTGGCGGCGTTGGTCAGGATGCGCGACTCCTTGTTGTCGGCCTGATGGAACCATTCGACCCGCACGGGCGGGGCTCGCTTCTGGATGGCGCGGGCAAAGCCGCGGCCGCCGTTGTTGCTCTCGATGAGGGCGGTGCGGGCTCCCGAGCGGAGCAGCATCTCGGCCACCAGCTCCTCGGTGACCTCCATCGGTTCGCGCGTATAGACCGCATCGGTGAGGTAAATCAGCCCGTCGGCATCGACCGCATAGCTCATCGAGCAGAGGTAGTCGTCGCCCGTGTCGGCCGTATCGGTGTAGGAGGAGCGGCGGACAATCTCGTGCGGCAGTGTGTCATATTCAACCCACGAACCACTGTACAGCAACCCCTCGCGCACGGAGGGGCGGCCCTGGTACATCGCCTCGAACTGCAAAGGGTCGAGGCGACGTTTGTTTTCGAGCAGGCGCACCGACTGCTGCTCCTCCCACAACGCCTCACCCTCGCGACGCGGGTCGAGTTCGGTGGGTGGCGAGGCCTTCAAGGCTTCGAAGTTCAGGTGCAGCCACGCATCCTCGGGAAGGTGGTCGAGTTGGCTCCATGCGGTGAGCTCGACGAAGGGCTCGCGCTGCTGCAACAGGCCGATGAGGTCCTCCTCGTGCCAGCGCGTGAAGACAATCAATTCGCGCGAGTGGTTGTGCATGCGTGTGCGCACGACCGAGGTGTACCACTCCCAGCAGTTGGTGCGAATCAGCGGGGAGTTGGCTTCGAGGGCATCTTTGTAGAGGTCGTCGAGGATGAAACAATCGACCCGATTGCCCGTCAGTGACCCTTCGCGCCCCACCGAGATGAGCGACCCGCGGTGGTCGATAATCTCCACCTCGTCGGCCGTGCGGATGTAGCCTTGCGGCTTGGAGCCCTGTTTGATGGTCGTGTCAGGGAAGATTTCGGCATATTCGCGTGAGTCGAGGATGCGTTGCACGCGGCGGTTGAACTTCGAGGCGAGAAGCCCCGAGTAGGAGGCGATGGCGACGCGGCAGTCGGGGTCGAGCCCCAGCAGGTAGGCCGGCAGCAGGGTCGTGGCCCCCACCGACTTGCCATGCTGGGGCGGCATGGTGACAATCAGGCGGCGAATGCGACCCTCGGCAAAGGCCTGCAAGACCCGGTAGTAGACGCGGTGGAAGCCTTGCAGTTCGAGAAAGGGGTAGAGGGTTTCGGAGAAGGAGATAAAGTCCATTGGCAAATTCAAAATTGAGCATTCAAAATGAGGGCCGGCGCAATCAACCGTATGAGGTCTTTGCGATCGAGCGGCAAGCGAGTGTGGCAATCTGAACGAGCACAGCGACGGTCGTGGAGCTTTTTTAGACCGCCACGA
>CAZTCM010000070.1:0-8602 GCA_964612285.1 uncultured Alistipes sp. | reverse complement strand
TCATCTGCGCCAAGACCCCCGCAGGTCGCTGGCTCGATCCCGAGGAGCTGGGCGGTCCCGCCGTCTTCCTCGCCTCGAAGGCTTCGGATGCCGTGAACGGCCACATCCTCTATGTAGACGGTGGTATCCTGGCTTACATCGGCAAACAACCGAAATAGGTGTTATACACTGCATAGGAATGAGAGAGGGGCGATTGCTGTTGCCCCTATCCAAAAAGAAGCGGGGCTGTCCAATCTTAAAGGACAGCCCCGCTTGCTGTGATCTCGGAGCGGCTCGAACGCTCGACCGGCAGCTTAGAAGGCTGCTGCTCTATCCAACTGAGCTACGAGACCATCGCATTTTGCGCCACAAAATTACGAAAAAATATCCATCTGCAAACGCTTCGGCCGAAAAACTTTCTGCGGAGGCGGTGCCCGAAGGGGAAAAAGAGGCTACCAACGGAAGGAAAACTCCTCGCGACGGCGGTTGCCCACACCGTCGGTGACCGTCAGTCGGGCGCGATGCAACGCTCCGGTGGGCGGGGTGTCGATGTGCCAGACGAGCAGGCTGCGGCTCGGATAGCGGTCGCAGGGAACCCATGCGTCATCCACCTCCAACCGCCACGAAGCGATGCCCGTGAAGTTATCGGCGACCTTGAAACGCAACGCTCGCTTGCCGGCGAGGTTGCTCTGGGGGGTGAAGAGGGGTTGAACGGTCGGGGGCAGGGTGTCGGCCACCACAAACCAGTCACCCACGCTGCGCAGCTCGCTGCACACCTCTCCGTCGCTATATTTCCCGCCTGCCCAGGCTGCCTTACCGCGGTAGTTGCGCAGGGCCAGCGTTGCACGGGGTTGCAGTGAGGCGGGAACCTCGCTGCGAATCGCAATGCGGATACTCTTCCGCAACGGGATGCGCGGCTCGGCAAAGAGCCGCCAGGCCGGAGAGAGCACCACGACACCCGAATCGACCTCGGCTACCTCGCCCGCCTCGGCGCATCCGTAGCGTGGCTCATAGAGGGCGCCGGCGGGAATGTCGACCGTGAAGGCATCGCTACATCGCAGGGTGGCCGAGCGGTCGGGATAGAGGGGTTGCATCCGCACATCGGCAGGAGGGGTGGCGACAAAGGAGCTGTCGCGTCCGCAAATCGTCAATTGGAGTTGCGAGCGGTTGCCGCAGTCATCCTCCAACTCCATCGTCACGCAGCGCTGCTCGCCCGCGACGGTGCGGAGGAGGCCGCGCTCCTGCATCACGGGGTAGAAGAGGTCGGGGGCGCCGGCGAGTTGGGCCATGCGAATCACCTCGTTGCGGGCCGTCAGTTGCAACGGATAGCAGCTCACGGCATCGCAGGTGCGCGAGAGGTCGTAGGGGAAGTGGTCGATGCGAAACTCGAAGAAGGGTTCGCCGTCGAGATATCCTGTCAAGCGCCAGATGGCGAAGGTGTTGTGTACGTTGTTGCGGCGGTCGGTCACTTCGGCGATGAAGTAGCCTTTGCGGCCGACGGGAATCGTTGCGCAATCGGTCGGGCGGTAGATGTGGTCGGTGCCGCGCGTCAGGGTGTAGCTCGTGAGGGGCGTGCGCATCGGGATGCCGTTGGGGAGGGTGTCCACCTCGACGTAGTGCAGCTTCATGAAGCGCGGCGGAAGGGTGTCGTGGGGTGTGATAATCCCCTCGCGGATGAGGTTGATGCGGGCCTGGTCGCTGCCGCGGCGAATCTCGTAGTGGAGGTGGGGCCCCGACGACGAACCGCTGTTGCCCGAGTAGCCAATCACCTCGCCCCGACGCACCGGATAGCGTGTGGCGGCAGGCCAGAGGTCGACGCTGTTCGATTGACGACGATAGCGCTCGCGGCGCACATGCTCCTCTATCTCGTCGCGGAAGCGTTGCAGGTGGGCGTAAACGATGTTCGTGCCGTCGGAGGTCGTGAGGTAGAGGGCGCGGCCATAGCCGCCGGCCTGCACAACGATGCGCGAGATGTAGCCATCGGCGGCGGCTACGAGAGGCTTGCCCTCGACACCGTCGGTCTTGATGTCGATGCCGGCGTGGAAGTGGCCCGGGCGCATCTCGCCAAAGTTGGCGGAGTAGAGACGCGCCACGTCACAAATCGGGTAGAGATAATCGGAGGTCCGGTCGTTCGATTGGGCTGCGGCCGCGAGCGGGAGCAGGCAGCCGAGCATCAGCAAAAGTCGTCGCATGTGTCGTCGGTGTTTGAGGTGCACGCAGCGACTGCTTCGCGCACGGTGTCAAAATCGTAGCCGAGTGAGGCGCCATAGCGCATCAGCTTCGTGCGCAGGTCGAAGGGCGATTTGGCCTTCACGGTGCGGAGCTTGCGTTGCAGTTGTTCGTGCAGACGGGCCCCCATCTGCGAGCGGTCAACCTCGGCGAGGGCGGCGTTGATGTGTGTAGGGGCAATCTCCTTGCGTTGGAGGGCGGCCCGAATCTTGTACTCGCCCCAGCCGCTCAGGTGGAGCTTCTCACGCACAAACATCGCCGCATAGCGGCTGTCGTCGATGAAGCGTTCGCGCACCAGGCGTGTCACGACCTGCTCGGCCTCTTGGGGTGCAATGCCCCAACGGCGCATCAGACGACGTGCATCGGCCTCGCACTTCTCGGCGCGGGCACAAAGACGCATCAACGCAGCGAGGGCCTCCTCGGCGCTCTTTGTGCGGGGCGCACGGTTGGTTATCGACTTTTTCGGCAACATAACATGCGGGGTTTATCGCAGAGGTCGCGGCGCACGGTGATGTCGGTGTAGCCCAACTGCTCCATCAGTTGGCACAGGGCATCGGCCGCCTCGTGGTAGATTTCGAAGTAGAGCCGCCCGCCCTCGGCAAGCAGCGTGTGACCCGCCCGGGCAATGGCACGGTAGAAACGCAGCGGGTCGTCGTCGGGAACAAAGAGAGCCATGTGGGGCTCGTGCTCCACGACGTTGCGGTGCATCGTGTGCAGGTCGGCTGCGGGGATGTAGGGGGGATTCGAAACGATGACCTCGAACGAGGCTGTGGCAAAGTGCTGCGTCAGGTCGCCGAGCGCATCGGCCTGGCGGAAGGTGACTGCGGCTCCGAGCCGTGCGGCGTTCTCGTGTGCCACCTGCAACGCCTCGGTCGAGAGATCGACGGCCGTCACCTGCGTCTCGGGCAGTTCGAGGGCCAGCGAGATGGCTATGCAGCCGCTTCCCGTGCCGACATCGAGCAGACGGAGGGCGGTGCGCTCGTTGCGACGAATCCAATCGACCAACTCCTCGGTCTCGGGGCGCGGAATCAAGACGCGCGCATCGACCCGAAATAGTCGGCCGTAGAAATCGGTGGCCCCCAATACATACTGCATCGGCTCGCCTTGCCCAAGGCGGGCGGTCAATGCTGCAAGCTCCTCTTCGCTGATGTCGATTTCGCGTGCAGGGTCTGCGAGCAGCGAGGCGGTATGGCCCTCGCTGCCGGCGCGGTCGGCCGCCACGAGCAGGGCAATCTGGTGCGCCTCGCGCTCCTCGTAGAGGGGCGTGAGGGCCTGTTTGAGTCGTTGTATCAGGGTGTGTGCCGTCATCCTATCCGCGACGGTATAAATCGGCCAGCACAATGGCGGCGGCCGCTTCGACCACTACGGCACCGCGCAGGGCTACGCAGGCGTCGTGACGACCCGCGATGGTGAGCGGTTCGATGCTTCCCGTGGCACGGTTGAAGGTGTGTTGCTCGCGGGCGATGCTCGGCGTGGGTTTCATCGCTACGCGCACGACGAGCGGATTGCCGTTCGTCAGGCCCCCGTCAATCCCTCCGGCGTGGTTCGTAGCCGTGGTGCCGGTGGCGTCGATAATCGGGTCGTTGTTCTCCGAGCCGCGACGTGCCGCCACAGCAAAGCCGTCGCCAAACTCCACCCCCTTGACCGCCGGAATGGCAAAGAGTAGATGTGCCATGAGGCTCTCCGTGGCGTCGAAGAAGGGTTCGCCCAGTCCACTCGGCAACCCCTCGATGCGGCACTCGATGACTCCTCCGACCGAGTCACCCTCGGTGCGTGCGGTGGCAATCACCGCCTCGAAACGTGTCGGGTCGCACTCCCCTCCGACGGATTGAAGTCGCGTCGTGAAGCGGAGCGTGGCGGGGAGTATCTTCTTGGCTACGACGCCGGCAGCCACCAACGCCATGGTGAGGCGGGCCGAGAAGTGGCCGCCACCGCGCGGATCGTTGTGCCCATCGAACTTGTCGCAGGCCACGCGGTCGGCGTGCGAGGGACGAAAATGGTGTTGCAGCGCGGCGTAGTCGGTCGGTCGGGTGTTGCTGTTCTCGAAGAGGAGGGTGAGCGGAGCACCGGTCGTGCACCCCTCATAGAGCCCCGAAAGAATGTGCGGGGTGTCGGCCTCACGGCGTGGCGTGGTGCCTTGTGCACCCCCGCGACGACGGGCCAAATCGGCCTCGAAATCCCCCTCCGAGAGGGTGATGCCGGCCGGAACCCCGTCGAGCGTGATGCCTACTGTGGGGCCGTGCGACTCGCCGAAGATGGAGAGTCGGAAGGTGTTGCCGAATTGGTTCATAGGCTCCTATTTTTGGCGGATTCGTTCCAAATCCTCGAAGAAATCGGGGTAACTCTTGGCGACGCACTCGGCATCCTCGATGACCATCTCCCCGTCGGAAAGCAGGCCGGCAACGGCCAGCGACATCGCCATGCGGTGGTCGTCGTGGCTCTTGACGCGCGTGGCGTGAATCGTGCCGCCCCGGATGCGCATCGTATTCTCTTCGGAGAGGTCGACCTCGATGCCCAACTTGCCATACTCGGCGCAAATCGCCTCGGCACGGTTCGACTCCTTGTGAATCAGGCGCGAGGTGCCGTAGAGGATGGTCTCCCCCTCGGCCGTGGCGGCCAAGGCGGCCAGGGCAGGAAAGAGGTCGGGGCAGTGGGTAGCGTCGAACTCGAAGCCGTGCAACTCGCGTCGTGCGGCCGTGACGGCCGAAGGCTCGACCTCGACATAGGCTCCGGCGCGGGTCAGGGCATCGAGAATGGCCGTGTCGGCCTGTTTTGAGAGGGCCGAGATGTTCTCGACACGCACCTCGCCGGCAACTGCACCCGCCACGAGCAACATTGCCGCAGCGCTCCAATCACCCTCGATGGAGAGGTCGGTGGCCGTGTAGCGTTGGCCGCCCGGGATGAAAAATTCGCGGTACTCCTTGTGGAAAATCTCGACTCCGAAGCGGGCTGCCGTGTCGATGGTCATGTCGAGGTAGGGGGTCGATACGGCGCGGTCGACATGCAGCGTCGTATCCTCCTCGGCCAGGGGCAGCGCCAACAGCAGGCCGGTGATGAATTGCGACGAAACAGAGCCGTCGACCTCAATCTCGCCCCCGCGAATCGGGCCGCACACCTCGAAGGGGAGCCGGCCGGCCGTGTCGCTCACCTCGACACCGAGGTGGCGCAGCGGGGCAATCATCATCTGCATGGGGCGCTGCAACAGGGTGCCGCTCCCCTCGATGCGGATGGGGTAGTCCCACAACGATGCAATCGGGGTGAAGAGGCGCGACGCAAGGCCCGACTCGCCCACTTGCAGGCGGGGTTCGAGGGGCCGCAGACCGCCCGTGATGCGGAGCGTCGAGGCGTCGATCTCCTCGACCTGCGCCCCCAGCGTGCGGATGCAGGCCAGGGCCGAGCGTGTGTCACTGCAAAATTCGATGTTGCGCAACGTCGTGACCCCCTCGGCCAGCAGCGAGGCGGCCAGGGCGCGTTGGGCATAGCTCTTCGAGCAGGGTGGGGTCAGCGTGCCTTGCACGCTGCCGGAAGGAACCGAACTATCCATCGTCGCTACTCCTCTGTTTTACCGCCGCGGGCCAACATCTCCTGTGTGAGGCGGTGGCTCTTTTTGAGCTCGAAATTTTGGCCTAGGTAGACCTTGCGCACCATCGGGTCGGCAGCCAGCTCCTCGGCCGTGCCGGTCTTCAAAATCTTCCCCTCGTAGAGCAGGTAGGTGCGGTCGGTGATGGCGAGCGTCTCATCGACGTTGTGGTCGGTGATAATCACGCCGATGTTCTTGTGTTTGAGGGTGGCGACAATCGACTGGATATCCTCGACGGCAATCGGATCGACGCCGGCAAAGGGCTCGTCGAGCAGGATGAACGAGGGGTTGATGGCCACGGCACGGGCAATCTCCGTGCGGCGACGCTCGCCTCCCGAGAGCTGGATACCGCGGCTCTTGCGTACCTTTTGCAGGCGGAACTCCTCAATGAGGGCCTCGACGCGCTCTTGTTGGTACTCCTTTGAGTAGTTGGTCATCTGCAACACGGCGCGGATGTTGTCCTCGACCGAGAGGTGGCGGAAAACCGAAGCCTCCTGTGCGAGGTAGCCCACGCCCATTTGGGCACGCTTGTAGACGGGCAGTTGGGTGAGCTCCGAAACCTGCCCTTCGTCGTTTTCGAGGAAAATCTGACCCTCGTTGGGCTTGATGAGCCCCACTATCATATAAAAGGTGGTCGTTTTGCCCGCACCGTTCGGCCCGAGCAGACCCACAATCTCCCCTTGATTGACGTCGATGGTCACATGATTGACGACCGTGCGCGATTTGTACTTCTTGACGAGTTCGCTGGTGTAGAGACGCATAGAAATATTTTGTGTAAATTTTTTCACAAAGTTATGCTTTTTTCGCGAATTTTTTTTATCTTTACATTGAAAATTACGTTTTACGCAGAAGATAGAGCAAAATGGGACAATACGACTCGGCGCTGTTGCACGCCAAATTGAAGGAGTATTTCGGTTTCTCGGCCTTCAAAGGGAATCAGGAGGCGGTTATCAGAAATGTGCTCGAAGGTCACGACACCTTCGTGCTGATGCCGACCGGTGGCGGTAAATCGCTCTGCTACCAACTGCCGGCACTGCTCATGGAGGGGGTGGCCATCGTCATCTCGCCCCTGATCGCCCTGATGAAGAATCAGGTCGACTCGATGCGTACCTTCTCCGATAACCCGGGCATCGCCCACTTCCTGAACTCGTCGCTCAACAAGACCGCCGTGCAACAGGTGCGTCAGGATGTGCTCGACGGAAAGACCAAGCTGCTCTATTTTGCCCCCGAGTCACTCACCAAAGAGGACAACGTCGCCTTCCTGCGTAAAATCAAGGTTTCGTTCTATGCCATCGACGAGGCGCACTGCATCTCGGAGTGGGGCCACGACTTCCGCCCCGAGTATCGCCGCATCCGCCCCATCATCAACGAGATTGGGCAGGCACCGCTCATCGCCCTCACGGCAACCGCCACGCCCAAGGTGCAGATGGATATTCAGAAGAACCTCGGCATGAGCGATGCGGCCGTTTTCCGCTCGTCGTTCAACCGCCCCAACCTCTACTACGAGATTCGCCCGAAGCGCAATGTCGACCACGACATCATCCTCTACATCAAACAGAACGAGGGGAAGAGCGGTATCATCTACTGCCTGAGCCGCAAGAAGGTCGAAGAGCTCACTGAACTGCTGCTGGCCAACGACATCAAGGCGCGGGCCTACCACGCCGGCATGGATGCGGCGACGCGTGCCGCCAACCAGGATGACTTCCTCATGGAGCAGGTCGATGTGATTGTCGCCACCATCGCCTTCGGCATGGGTATCGACAAGCCCGATGTGCGCTATGTCATCCACTATGACATCCCCAAGTCGCTCGAAGGGTACTACCAGGAGACGGGGCGTGCCGGTCGTGACGGAGGCGAGGGCCACTGCCTCACCTTTTATAGTTATAAGGATATTCAGAAGCTCGAAAAGTTCATGCACGGCAAGCCGATTGCCGAGCAGGAGATTGGTAAACTGCTGCTGCTCGAAACGGTCTCCTATGCCGAGAGTTCGATGTGTCGTCGCAAGACGCTGCTCCACTACTTTGGCGAGGAGTATACCGAGGCGAACTGCGGTTGCTGCGACAACTGCCGCCATCCGAAACCGAAAATCGATGCCAAGGGGCCGTTGCGTCTGGCTTTGGAGGCACTGGGGGAGATTGGCGACAAGTTCAAGGTCGACCATCTGATTCACATCCTGACGGGCAAGATGACTGCCATGGTGAAGAGTTACGGCCACAACAAACTGAAATATTTCGGAGCCGGCGAAGAGCATGATGCCCGCTTCTGGGGGGCGGTGATGCGTCAGGCACTCATCCTCGGGCTCATCGACAAGAGCATCGAGAACTATGGCCTGATTTCGCTCAACGATGCAGGCGACCGCTTTATCGACAAACCCTTCTCGGTGACCATCACCCTCGACCACAACTACGACGAGGATGAGTCGCCGGCCGAGCAGGGAGGTGCTCCCGGGCGCGGTGGTGCGGCCGATGAGGAGCTCTTCTCGATGCTCAAAGACCTGCGTAAGAAGGTGGCCAAGCAGCACGGTCTGCCGCCCTTTGTCATCTTCCAGGACCCCTCGCTCGAAGATATGTCGGTGCAGTATCCCATCACCATCGAGGAGATGCAGAACATCACGGGCGTCGGTGTGGGCAAGGCCAAAAAGTTTGGAACCGAGTTCATCAAACTCATCAAGGCATACGTCGAGGAGAAGGAGATTATCCGCCCGCAGGATATGGTCGTGAAGTCGGTGGGCTCGAAGTCGGGCAACAAAATCTTCATCATCCAATCCATCGTCCGCAAGATGGATTTCGAGGATATAGCCCTCGCCAAGAACCT
>CAZTCM010000069.1:0-8620 GCA_964612285.1 uncultured Alistipes sp. | reverse complement strand
ATAGTCGGCCGAATCCTTCTCGGTGGCACGCTTGATGGCACGCTCCACATTCTCCTTGGGCATATTCTCTGCCTTGGCATTCTGCATCAACAGACGCAGGCGGGTGTTGGCCGAAGGATCGGGACCGGCTGCCTTCACGGCAATCTCAATCTCCTTACCCAGCTTGGTAAATACACGCGCCATGTGACCCCAGCGCTTCATTTTTCTCGCCTTGCGATACTCAAATGCTCTTCCCATAAGATTTTATTTCTTTTAATATTTTTCGTTCGTGTCGCAAAATTACACAATTAAAACCGAAAAAAAGAAACATTCGGCGAAAATTTAGCAATCGGCAGGAGGAGGTCATTCTCAAAAACTTCGTATCTTTGCAAAAACCTTAAAACGAAAACTATGAAAATTGGAGCAAGATTTGACCACTTCAACATCGATGTGCAGGATTTGGAGCGCAGCATCGCCTTCTACGACAAGGCTTTGGGACTGAAAGAACTGCGGCGCAAGAAGGCCGATGACGGCAGTTACGAGATTGTCTTTCTGGGCGACGGCGTGACCGATTTTCTGCTCGAACTGACCTGGTTGCGCGACCACGCCGACCACCCCTTCGAGTTGGGAGAAAACGAGAGCCACCTCTGCCTGCGTGTCGAGGGCGACTACGAGGAGTTGCGCGAGTATTACCGCGAGATGGGGTGTCTCTGCTACGAAAATCACAAGATGGGACTCTACTTCATCAACGACCCCGACGATTATTGGATTGAGATTCTGCCGATGAAAAGGTAGCAGAAGAGATGTAAAATTTAGAATTCAAAATGAGGGCTGGCGCGCCCCCGAAAATTCCGCGTCATTGCGAGCGACCCACAGGGGCGCGTGGCAATCTGAACAAGCACGATGACGGTTGTGATGCTTTTGTAGATCGCCACGAGCCTACCGGCTCTCGCGATGACGGCGGCTAAAAAACAGCTTACAGCCGGTGCGGGCAAGGTGAGAAAAGACCTATCGGCCCTATTCTCAAAGAGCCCCAATCCCAATCCCAATCCTAATTCTAAATTCTACATTTTGCATTGCGCTTGGCGTAAAATTTGCCCCCGTGCACGATGTGCGCACGGGGGTTTTTCATTGGGATTTGATTGCGGCGAACATCTTGTTCGGCGCCAACTTCTCATTCTACGTCTCGCTCATACGCAACTACCTCCACTTCGAGCAGCTCTTCATCTGGCAGGTGGTCGCCGCGGCGCTCTTCTTCATCCCGGGGGCCCTCTTCTCGCCCCGCACCTACCGCATCGCATGGCACGACGCGCTCCGCATCCTGCTTGTCTCGGTGTTGGTCGTCTACGGTTGGATGTACATGCTGCTTTGGGGCTCCTCCTACACCTCGCCCATCGATGCCGCCATCATCGCGACGCTCGGGCCCGCCTTTACGCTCCTCATCGACCGTCTCATGCATCGCGGTGCGCCCCTCAACCGCTCGCGCATCTTGGGCGTGGCGGCCATTCTGCTGGGGGCATGGCTCCTGATTTTCGATAAAGGATTCATCCTCGTGCGCGGCTCGCACGGGTGGGGCAACCTGCTGGTGCTCTGCGCCGTGGTTGCCATCGCCGCCAACACGGTGCTCATCAAACCGCAACTCGAACGGCTCGGTACGCGCGTCGTGATGGGGTGGTATTACTTCATCGGGGCACTCATCACCCTCCCCTTCTTCCACCGTTACCTCGACCCGCAGGCCCTGCTGCAACTCCCCCTCAACGCACAACTCGAATTGGCCTACATCCTGCTGCTCGGCACCGTCGGGCCGATGTGGCTGCTCTATCGCGGCACGGAGCATCTTACGGCCGTACACACCGCCCTCTATCGCTACATCCAGCCCCTCAGCGCCGGCGCATTGGCGCTCTATCGCCACCAGGCACAATTCGACGCGACGAACATCACAGCGCTCGTCTGCATCTTCGTCGGCATCGTACTGACGGTCGTGGGGTATCGGGAGAGCCTGCGGGTGCTCAGCGGATTACACGCACCTCGCCCCCTTCGCCGAAGGCGATAATCGAGGAGGGTTTGCCGGTGGGGCGGCCCTGGAAGCGGGGATTGACGACATAATCGACCCCCTCGACAATCTCGCGAGCCACCTCCGAGAGCCCCTTCGGGGTCTTCTCGCCCGAGATATTGGCCGAGGTCGAGACGAGCGGGCGTCCCAGGCGGCGCAACAGCAGGCGACAAAATTCGTGATCGGGGACACGCACGCCGAGCGTACCCTCGTCGGGAATCAGATTGGGGGCAACTCCGACAGCCCCGGGCAGGATGAGCGTCAAGGGCGACGTGGCCATCTCCATCACCTCAAAGGCGATGCCCGGAGCCCGATTGACATAGCGGACAATCTGCTCGGCCGAGTGGCACAAGACGAGCATAGCGTGTTTGTTCTCGCTCTGCTTCAAGGCGTAGATGCGGGCTACGGCCTCTTCGTTCGTGGCATCACACCCGATGCCCCACACCGTATCGGTGGGATAGAGAATCAGGCCGCCCCGTTTCAGCACCTCGACCGCCTCCTCGACGGCCGCCTTCACGGCTGCGGTGGGTTGTTGCGTCTGAGGACGCTGCGCACGTTCTTCGCTATGATTGTTTCTCATTTTCAGTCGTTTGTTTCGTTAATCCTTGCTCCTCGGCCAGTCGCTCCATTAGGGCGTAGGCCGCGGCGTATTCGTTGGGTATCTCGCCATCGAGGATGGCATTTTTGATGCGCTCCTTCATCTCGCCAATCTGCTTACAGGGCGGGATGCCGTAGGTCTGCATGATGATTTCGCCCGTAATCGGCGGCTGGAAGTTGCGAATGCGGTCGCGCTCCTCCAAATCCTTCATCTTGCGGCGCACGAGTTCGAAATTTTTCAGGTAACGCTTCACCTTCGCGTCGATGCCCGAGGTGATGTCCGCCTCGCAGAGGGTCATCAGCTGCTCGACATCGTCACCCGCCTCGAACAACAGTCGGCGCACGGCCGAGTCGGTCACCAAATCCTCCGAGAGGATAATCGGCCGCAGGTGGAGGAAGACGAGCTTCTGCACAAATTTCATGTGCTCGTTCATCGGCAGTTTCAGCTGGCGGAAGAGGTGCGGCACCATCTTCGAACCGACCACCTCGTGGCCGTGGAAGGTGAAGCCGATTTTCGGGTCGTAGCCCTTCGTGCGCGGCTTGCCGATGTCGTGCAGCAGAGCCGCCCAGCGCAACCACAGGTCGTCGGAGCGACGGGCAACATTATCCAACACTTGGAGCGTGTGGCGGAATACATCCTTGTGGGCATGTGCACCACGGCGCTCGACCCCCTTCAAGGCCTCCAACTCGGGGAAAATCAGCGGCAGCAGGCGCGACTGTTCCAGCAACTCGAAACCCATCGACGGCAGGGGCGAGAGGATGATTTTATTCAGTTCGGTGAGGATGCGCTCGCGCGAAACGATGCGGATACGCTCGGCATTGCGCTCGATGGCCTCGAAGGTCTCCGGCTCGATCATGAAGCCCAACTGCGTGGCAAAACGCACGGCGCGCATCATGCGCAACGGGTCGTCCGAGAAGGTGACATCGGGGTCGCACGGGGTGCGAATCAGGCAATCCTCCATATCCTCCATCCCGCCAAAGGGGTCGACCAGTTCGCCAAAATGCTCCTCGGAGAGAGACCACGCGAGGGCGTTAATCGTGAAATCGCGGCGGTATTGGTCATCTTCGAGCGTGCCGGCCTCGACCTGCGGCTTGCGCGAGTCGCGGGTGTAGCTCTCGCGGCGTGCCCCGACAAACTCGACCTCGATGCCGTCGCGCGTACGCAACATCGCCGTACCAAAGGTCTTGAAAATCGACACCTTGGTCTTCAACTCCCGTCCCAGCGCCTCGGCCAGGGCAACACCACTGCCCACCACGACCACGTCGATGTCGGTCGAGGGGCGACGCAGGTAGTGGTCGCGGACATAACCGCCCACGACATAGGCATCGACCCCCTGAGCCGAAGCCAGGCGGGAAATCTGCCGAAATATAGGATGAGAGAGAGGCACGGCAGCTATTTGAGTTGGCGTTGATAGAGTTGCACGGTGTTCTCCAACCCGTAGTAGAGGGCATCGGCAATCAGCGCATGGCCAATCGAGACCTCATCAGTCCACGGAATCGCGGTGTGGTACCACGCAAGGTTTTCGAGCGAGAGGTCGTGTCCGGCATTGAGCCCCAGCCCCTGACGACGCGCCTCCTCAGCGGCCGCCACAAAGGGGGTAACGGCCGCCTCGCGACCGGCGCCATAGAGGCGGGCATAGGACTCGGTGTAGAGTTCGACGCGGTCGGCACCACACGCCTTTGCACCGGCCACCATCGCGGGGTCGGGATCGACGAAAATCGAGACGCGGATACCCTTTTCGTGGAAGCGGGCCGTCACCTCGGCGAGGAACTCGCGATGGCGAATCGTGTCCCAGCCGGCATTCGACGTGAGGGCATCGGGGGCATCGGGCACGAGGGTCACCTGGGCCGGAACAACCTCCAATACGAGGTCGATGAAGCTCGGGATGGGGTTGCCCTCGATGTTGAGTTCGGTGGCGATGACCCGTTTCAGGTCGCGCACGTCGTCGTAGCGGATGTGGCGCGCATCGGGGCGCGGATGGACCGTGATGCCGTCGGCACCGAAGCGCTCGATGTCGAGGGCCGCCTGCACCACATTGGGGCAGTTGCCGCCGCGCGAATTACGCAAAACGGCAATCTTATTGATGTTTACACTTAACTTTGTCACAATTTCGTTATATTTGCAGTGGTAAAGTTAGTCATTTTTTTGTTTCGAGCCGATGAAAATCTTACTTTTTTCCCGTCGACAACTCAAACATAGCCGCGAAGAGCTCTGTGCCTTGCGTGACGCCGTGCAGCAATTCGGATTTGAATATGCTGTAAACGAGGAGTTTGCGCCCATGCTCGCCGAAGAGGCGGCGTGGGAGATTCCCGCCACGGCACAATACGGTGCCTCGGTAGGCCGACAGCCCGAAAACACCGTGATGGTCTGCTATGGCGGCGACGGCACGCTGCTCGAAGGGGTTCATCGGCTGGGCGGAGCACCGATTCCCGTATTGGGGGTCAATGCCGGCCACCTGGGATTCCTCACCAGCGCCCCGAGCGAGGGGTTGAAGGCTCTCTTTGCCGAGGTGGCCGAGGGGCGTCTGACGGTCGAGCGACGCACGATGCTCCACGTCGAGGGTCACTTCGCCGACAAACCGGCTTCGCCGCTGGCCCTCAACGAGTTCTCGATACAGCGCCACGGCGCCGGCATGATTTCGGTCGAGACCTATGTCGACGACCAGATGGTGGCCACCTACCACGGCGACGGGCTCATCGTCTCGACACCCACCGGCTCGACAGCCTATGCACTGAGTGCCGGCGGGCCGGTCGTAGCGCCCAGCTGCGCCTGTCTGGCCATCTCGCCCCTGGCACCGCACAACCTCACGATGCGCCCCGTAGTCATCCCCGACACGAGCTGCATCCGCCTGCGCATCCGCTCGCGCCACAGCGAAGCCTTTGCCACCCTCGACAACCGCTCCTATGCCGCTGCGGCCGACGCCGAGTTTGAAATCCGCAAGGCCGAACGCCCGATTTTTCTCGCCGTGCCGCACAATATATCCTTCTACGACACGTTACGCAATAAGATGATGTGGGGTGTGGACCTCCGCAGCTGACCCAACAAATGCAAAAATCGGGAAAGAAAGCGAAGAAAAGACCTGTTATTTCATTTTTTATCCCTATATTTGCACCCTATTATGAGCATCGAAGAACGTATCCCGCAACACGTCGCCATCATCATGGATGGAAACGGCCGCTGGGCCCAACTGCGTGGCAAAGCACGCGCCGAAGGGCACATGGCCGGCGTGGAACCTATGCGCATCTGTATCAAGGCGGCGCAGAAGTATGGAGTGCGTTATCTCACCTTCTACGCCTTCTCGACCGAGAATTGGGGACGCCCCGCGGCCGAGGTGGAGGCGCTGATGGAGTTGTTGTGCCGCTGCGTCATTCAGGAGACCCCCGAGTTGAAGGCCCAGGGGGTGCGTGTGCGCATCATCGGCGAGCGTTCGCGCTTCTCGGAGCGGGTGCGCAGTTACCTCGACCAAATCGAGGCCGACACGGCCGAGGGAGAGGTGCTGACGATGGTTCTGGCGCTGAACTACTCCTCGCGTGACGAGCTGCGACGCGCCACCCGACAGATTGCCACGGAGGCTGCTGCCGGCAAGCTGGCCCCCGAGGAGGTGACCGAGCAACTGATTGCCGAGCGACTTGACACGGCCTTCATGCCCGACCCCGACCTCATCATTCGTACGAGTGGTGAGCAGCGACTGAGCAACTTCCTGATGTGGCAGGCCGCCTATGCCGAATTCTACTTTCCGGAGGTGCTCTGGCCCGACTTTACGACCGAGGAGTTTGTGCGCGCCTTGGAGGTGTATGCCCAACGCGACCGACGCTTCGGCAAACTGAATAACGACAACGAAGATTTATCGAAATAGATGAGCTACTTACGAAAAATCCTGGCCCTCGTTGCGGTGCTCCTGATGGGGCATGCAACCCTGTTGGCACAAACAAACGAGCCGGCCGAACCGACCGACACCACAAAGGTGGCCCCCGAGTTCCCGCTCGATGCTCCGATGTTTGAGCGCACACGAGGTCAGAAACTCTACTACGTCCGCAACATCAACATCATCGGACTCGAACACCTCGACGGCAACATCATCAAGGCTTCGGCCGGATTGGTCGCCGGCGACTCGATTTACCTGCCGAGCAACTTCATCTCGAATGCCATCACCCGCCTGTGGAGCCAGCGCCACTTCGCCGATGTGAAGATTGGTGCCGACATCGAGGGGGACAGCATCGACCTGCAAGTCTACCTCAAAGAGCGTCCGCGTGTCTACGAGTGGAAGTTCGAGGGTATCTCGACCGGCAAGAAGAAGGACCTCATCGAGAAGCTCAAACTGCGTCGTAACAGCGAGCTCTCGGATTATGTCCTCGACAAAAACCAGAAACTCATCAAGGAGTATTGGAAGGAGAAGGGGTTCCGCAATGCCGACGTAACGTGGCGCATTGACCAGGATTCGGCCCGCGCACAATATGCCACGGTGACCTTTGTTATCGACAAGAAGGAGCGTGTGAAAATCGGCAAAATCAACTTCACGGGCAACGAGGTGTTCACCGCCAAGCGCCTGCGCCGCACCTTCAAGAAGACCCACCAGAAGAGTCTCAACATCTTCAAGGGAACGAAACTCAACGAGAAGGAGTATGCCGAGGACAAGAACCTGCTCATCGACTTCTACAACTCGAAGGGTTATCGCAACGCCAACATCGTGCGCGACTCGATTTATGCCATCTCGGAGAACCGCATCGGCATCGACCTCGACCTCTCGGAGGGCAACAAATACTACATCCGCGATGTGTCGTGGGTGGGTAATTCGGTCTACTCGACCGAGGATTTGCAAAACCGCTTTGCCGTGAAGAAGGGCGACACCTACGACAAGAAGTCGATGCACAAGCGTCTGGGTATCGGTCGCGAGGAGAACCCCGAGGATATGTCCATCAAATCGATGTACCAGAACAGCGGTTATCTGATGTCGCAAATCGAACCGGCCGAGACCATCATCGGCGCCGACTCGATCGACATTCAGGTGAAGGTGTTCGAGGGCAAGCAGTTTACCATCAACGAGGTGGGCATCACCGGTAACCAGCGCGTCGACGACGAGGTGATTCGCCGCGAACTCTATACCCGCCCGGGTGAGTTATACGACCGCTCGATGCTGATGCAGACGATTCGCATGCTCGGCACGATGGGCCACTTCAACCCCGAGGCCATCATGCCCGACATCAAACCTGTATCGAACGAGTTGGTGGATGTGAACTGGCCCCTCGAAGAGCAGGCTTCGGACCAATTTAACATCGCCGGCGGTTGGGGTTCGGGTACCTTCGTAGGTTCGGTCGGCATCACCTTCAACAACCTCTCGATCAAGAACGCCTTGAAGAAGGGGGCCTGGCGTCCCTACCCAATGGGGCAGAACCAGCGTCTGTCGCTCTCGGCTCAGACCAACGGTACCTACTACAAGGCCTTCTCGTTCAGCTTCACCGACCCCTGGGTGGGTGGCAGAAAGCCCAACTCGCTGACCCTCTCGGCCCACTGGTCGGAGCAAAACAACGCCTATTATGTATGGCAGACCTCGACGATGCACTTCCGCACCTTCGGTTTGGCCGTCGGTCTGGGAAAACGTCTGACGTGGCCTGACCCCTATTTCACCCTCTATGGTGAGGTGAGCTATGAGCGTTACAACTTGAAGAACTGGAATTCGTTCATCATGAGCAACGGTAACGCCAACCTCTTCTCGCTCAAACTGGCCTTCGGTCGCAACTCGGTCGACCAGCCCATCTACCCGCGTCGCGGTTCGGAATTCAGCATCTCGGTGCAGGCAACGCCCCCCTACTCGTTGTGGGACGGCAAGGATTATGAGGATGAGTCGATGCCCGATTCGGAGCGTTACCAATGGATCGAGTTCCACAAATGGCAACTCAAATCGCAGTGGTTCCAAGCCCTCACGCCCAACCAGAACCTCGTCTTGATGGTGAAGGCCGAGATGGGTTATCTGGGTCACTACGACAAGAACA
>CAZTCM010000068.1:0-8635 GCA_964612285.1 uncultured Alistipes sp. | reverse complement strand
CTCCTCATCGTGTCCGCGGCAGTGGGGCTGACCCACCTCGTCGGGTGCCAGAAAGAGCCCTCCAACTCGGGGCTTCTCGACGAGTATCTGGTCTACACGACCCACGATACCGCCGCCGATTTTGCCGCCATCAACACCTATTACATCCCCGACAGCATCCTGATTATCGGCTCGCATGCGGTCAATGAGTCGGGCGACAAGGTGGCGAAATATTGGAAAGATGCCGATGCCCTCTCACTCATCAACACCCTGGTCAGCAAACTCGACGCCCTCGGCTATACGCGCATCACCGACGGAACGCTGCGCACCACCGCTGATGTGGGTCTGCAACCGAGTTATGTCGAGGAGAGCACCTACTTCGTCGGCTACAACAACCCCTATTGGTGGGGCTACTATCCCTACTATTGGGAGCCGGCCTATTGGGGGGCGTGGTATGGGTGGTACTACCCCTTCGCCGTCTACTATGGGTACACGACAGGCTCGCTGCTGGTGGAGATGGTCGACCTGAACAGCGAATCGGGAACAGGAAAGAACCTGCCCGTCTTGTGGAACTGCTTCATCAGCGGGTTGGTCGACGACAACCGACTCAACATTCCGAAGGCGATCGAAGCCCTCGAACAGGCTGTTAACCAATCGCCCTATCTGAAAAAATAACGCTTTAATACGAAATAGACATGAAAACATTGCGCTATTTGAAAGGTGTAGCAACCACCGTGTTGCTCATTACCGCCCTGCATAGCGGCACGGCACAAGTGTTGCCCGACTGCTACTTCAACATCGACTGGCAACTGGGGAAACCCCTCTCGACCGACTTTGCCGACGACTTCTCGGGCTGGGGGATGAACTTCGAAGGGGGCTATTTCCTCACCGATGCCATCACCATCGGAGCCTTCATCGCCTACCAAACCAATTTCGAGAAGTTGCCGCGCCAGACCCTCACGCTCGCCGGCGGCGATGCGCTGACCACCAATCAAAAACACGCCCTCTTCCAATTGCCGTTTGGTGTTTCGGGGCGGTACAATTGGCTGAAAGATAATGTTTTCCAGCCCTATGCAGGGTTGAAAATAGGCCCTTCGTGGGCGCAGCTCTCCTCCTACTACTACATCTACAAGCAGTCGGTCGATTGTTGGGGATTCTACCTCTCGCCCGAGGTGGGAGTGTCGATCTTCCCGCGCCCCGACATGCGCTTCGGCTTCCATGTAGCACTCTATTACAGCTACTCGACCAACAGCGCCAACCTGCTGACTTACAAGGTGGATGGATTGAATAATTTTGGGTTCCGCGTGGGTGTTTCCTTCTAAAAGAGGAGTACGAAACGCATCAAAAGGGGGCTGTCTGACAGATTTGTCAGACAGCCCCTCTCTGTTGTGATATCCGTTTCTTATCTGTATTTGTGGGAAATCAAATTCATAAACTCCTCGCGCGTGCGATGGTCCGAGAGGAAGATGCCGGTAAAGGCCGATGTTGTGGTGGCCGACTGCTGCTTCTCCACCCCGCGCATCTGCATGCACATGTGGCTCGCCTCGATGACCACCGCCACACCCATCGGATTGAGCGCCTCCTGGATGCAGTCACGAATCTGCACCGTCAGACGCTCCTGCACCTGCAAGCGGCGGGCAAAACACTCCACGACGCGGGCACTCTTCGAGAGGCCGGTGATGTGACCATTGGGGATGTAGGCCACATGTGCCTTGCCGTAGAAGGGCAACAGGTGGTGCTCGCACATCGAGTAGAGCTCGATGTCCTTCACCAATACCATCTGCTTATACTCCTCGCGAAACATGGCCGAGCGGATAATCTCCAACGGATTCTCCGCATACCCCTTGGTCAGAAAACACATCGCTTTGGCCATGCGTTCGGGGGTCTTCACCAGCCCCTCGCGCGCGGGGTCCTCGCCCAGCAGACGCAACACATCGGTGTAGTGCTCTTTGAGACGCTCGATGGTCTCGGGGTTGTACAACTCCTCCTTCTTGAAATTCGATTCCATGGCGCAAAAGTAGGCTATTTCTTCGGTTCGTGCAAATAGGCAACCAGTTTTCTCACCGCGCGTCCACGATGTGAAATGTCATTCTTCTCTTCGGCCGTCATCTCGGCAAAGGTGCGGTCGAAGCCCTCGGGCACGAAGAGCGGGTCGTAGCCAAAGCCCTCGCTGCCGACCTCGTGGTCGATGATGTATCCCTCGACAATCCCCTCGAAGAGGTGCTCCTCGCCCCCCTCGATGAGGCAGATGGCGGTGCGGAAACGCGCCCGACGATTGCTTTTCCCCGCCATATTTTTCAACAACAGGCGGTTGTTCGCCGCAAAATCGTGTCCATCGGTGGCATAACGCGCCGAGTGAACCCCCGGGGCACCATCCAATGCCTCGACCTCCAAGCCGGTGTCGTCGGCAAAGCAGTCGAGCCCCGTGCGCTCGTAGAGGTAGCGCGCCTTCTGACGGGCATTGCCTTCGAGTGTTGCGGCGGTCTCGGGAATCTCCTCCTCGATGCCGCACATGCGCGGTGTTACCAACTCGAAACTCGCGCCCAATACGGCCTGTACCTCGCTCAATTTATGAGCATTGTTCGTAGCAAAGATTATTTTCATCACTTTCCAACTTCCATTTTTTCCAGACGGTCGTCCAACTCCATCTTGTCAATGATGGTCTTCACCAGGCGGTCCATCTCGCCCCCTTCGGAGTAGTCGGCCGGACAGACGTGATTCACACGGTTATCCCGAATCAGGGTCGCCATATGCCTACGGGCATCCTTCTGAGTCGGGTTAAAGACGGCTATCGAGTGCCCCCCAAAATTTTTCACTAAACGCATACAAGGAATATCGGTCGTACCATCTCCCACATAAATCATATGCTTGAAGGGAACGGGGCGATCGTCTTCGGGGATGTAGCGATTGACCTGCGTCGAATCGAATACCGATTCGACCCCCTTGTTGATTTTGAAGATAAACTGCGTTTTGTTGGTGTAGTTGACCGCCACAGCAGGCCAATAGGCGATGCCGTCGACATCATAGAGGAACGAGCAGGCGTAGATTTTGCGGAATTCGTGCGCAATCTCCGTTCCCTCGATAATCTCTGTAAGGCCCGACGAGTTGATGTAGTGCAGGATGTGGACACCATGCGCTTCGCCATAGCGGTTGATGCGCCCAAACCACTCCTTCACACCGCGGTAGAGGCTCACCTTGCGCCCCGACTCCCGAAACGCTTCGCGACGCAGCGACAACCCTTTCGATTTGGCCTCCTGAATCATGCGGGCCATGTAGGTGAGCACCATGTCGGCATCCTGCTCCTCAGCCAGCGTGTTGGCCTCGGACCAAAACTCCTTGTTGCTCTTGCCCACGGCAGGAATAAAGTCATACTCCTGCATATTTCCGGGTGCCAATGTGCCGTCGAAATCGTAGATCAACGCAATCGTAAAACGAGGATTCTCCATGCTTTCACTATTTTGGAAACAAAGTTATAAATTTTTTCACTATTTTTGTTCTGCAAACTCGAAAAGCGAAGATATGGAATTCAAAAAACTCATTGCCAAACGTCGTTCGATTCGCAAATACGACGCACGCCCGGTACCGCAGGAGGTCATCGACCGCTTGGTGGCAGCAACGCTGACCGCCCCCTCGTCGCGCAACTCGCACTCGACCCATCTGATGGTCATCGACAACCCCGAGACGATTGCCCGCATGGCCGAAATGCGTGATTATGGCTCATCATTCATGAAAAATGCCCCGCTGGCCATCCTCGTCATGGGCGACCAAACGGTGACCGACAAATGGCTCGTCAACGCCTCAATCTCGGCGACGATGCTCCAATTGGCGTGCGTGGATGAAGGGCTCGGTTCGTGCTGGGTACACATCGACGGCAGTCTGCAACGCAAAGCCGAACCCGAAGGACCCAAGGCCGAGGAGTTTGTGCGTGAGCTGTTCCCATCGATTCCCGAACACTTCGGCATCCTCTGCGCCATGGCCATCGGCTACTCGGACTTTGAGCCGGCACCGCTGCCCGAGTGGGATGTTGCGGCGCATCTGCATCGCGCGTAGGCCCGCTACAACGCTTTGGCCACGAACTCATAATAGCGTTTGCTGACCGGAATCTCCTGCGGTGCGCCATCCATATCGGCCACAAATCCGCCATCACGTCCCTTGCGCAGGGCCTTCACCCGACGCGGATTGAGGTAGTAGGAGCGGTGGCAGCGCAACAAGCCGTGGGTCGTGCAGAGGGGTTCCAGCCCACGCATCGACCCGCGGAGCACCACCTTGCGCAGTTCCTCACCATCGAGGTAGTGCACACAGACATAGTTCTCCTCGGCAGCAATGCAGAGCACTGATGCGGTATTCACCGCCAATTTCAGATTTTTGCGGTCGTCGTAGAAGCGCATGCGCGCCTCCACGGGCTCCTCAGCCGCCAAACGGTATTGGGCCGTCAGAAAGAGGGCCAGCGCCACGATGACATAAGGGAAAATCAACACCGGAAACATCCACCCATAGACCCGCGCCACAACCACGAAATAGGGGGCTTCGCGTCCCTCCATCAACCAGACATAGAGGGCGGCAAAGAGGGCCGCAACGGTGATTTCGAGCAGACACCAAAAGTAGTAGGTGAGGCGGTCGATGCGGCTGCGCACCACGAAAAAGAGTGTGCGCATCAACAAGGTCGACCCCATGAGAATGCAGGCGAGGAGTGTCAGATGAACCCCAAACGAAAAGCGGCCGAACTGCAACTGCTCGTCGATGTCGAACGGACGATAAATCAGCAGGAAGGCAAAGAAGGAGAGCGGCACAGCAACCACATAGATGGCCTGCGTCGTCAGTTTTCGAAAATTAGCAGGTAAATCGAGCATCGTTTTGCACTTTTAAGCGGTGTGACGAACATGCAAATATACGTTTTTCAGCCCAAATAATTCGCTTTTATCCCCAAAACGGCAAAAAAATCACAAAAAGAGGGTTTCGGTCACTCCGATTTCCACCCCCGAATTTTCGGCGTTAGTTTTGCAACGTGATTTCGAACATTAAGCGAACAAACCATGAAACAGATTACCGCCTTTGGCGACTCCATCATGCGAGGTGTAGTCCTCGATACCCACTCCGAGCCCGCTGCACCGCGCTATGCCCTGCTCGACGAAAACTTCTCTTCGCGCTGCGGTGCAACCCTCGGTCTCGATATTAAAAACCACGGTCGCTTTGGTAACACCACCCGCCACGGACTGCGCGAATTGGAGCGTCGACGCGACCAAATTGCCGCCTCGGATTTCGTCGTCATGGAGTTCGGAGGCAACGACTGCGACCACCACTGGCGCGAGATTGCCGACAACCCCCACGCAAAACACCTCCCCATCACCCCGCTGAACACCTTCGAGGAGCAATACCGCACCCTGATTAAGGGCATTCGCCAATTGGGGTCACGCCCCGTGTTGTTGTCGCTGCCGCCCATCATCTCCGACCGCTACTTCAACGCCTTTTCCGGCACAATGAGTCCTCTGCAACGCAACAACATCCTCGACTGGCTGGGAGGATGCATCGAGAACATCACGCGCTGGCACGAGATGTACAACCTGAAACTCTTCAAACTCGCCTCGCTGTTGCGAGTACCCATCATCGACATCACCTCGCCCTTTCTGGTCGAGCGCAACTACGGCGACCTCTTCTGCGAAGACGGCATCCACCCCAATGCCCGGGGACACCGGCTGATAGCCGAGACCATCTGCCGCGTCGCCTATAACCGCGTATAACCGACAACACCCCGTCTACAAACCGAGCCCGTCCGAACTGCTTTCCGTTCGGATGGGCTCGGTTTCTCGCGCAAATAACATACGGCGGCTCGTAAAGTATAGCTGCGCTTATCGATGACTGCCAAGAAAATATCGCACTTTTAGGCCGCGAAACAACTTACAAATCCGTTGTTGCCAAGTTTTGCGCTTTTTATTCCACGAGCCGCTGTAATGGTGAATGCAGACCGTGTTTTCGGTGATACAATAGGCTCCTGTTTGCCAATTTTTTGCACAGAAATAGTCTGTTTCATAGACCATTGGCGTGAGGGGGGGGGAATTTGCGGCCAAATTTTCAAAGTGAATAATTTGGTGTTAGGAGTGCGTTTTTCGTGCCCCCATCGGGTGATAAAATGATGAGATGCGTAGTAATCCAGAAACAATTTCACCCAATAAGCCTGCGCTTGGGCTCCCAATACACCCGTACCCAACCATTTGTGTTCGGCACAACAAAATGAACGATGTCTTAAAAAAGCGTCGAACGAACCAACCACCTCAACATCTGTATCGAGGTAAATACCACCATGCAGATACAACGCATAGAGACGGGCCACGTCGGAAACGTGGGCATAATTTTGCGTGGCATAGGCCTCGCGCGTGTATGCATACTGATTAACATCAAAATTCGACTCGTTCCATTCCCGAATCTCATAATCGGGATGCAACGTATGCCACTGCGCGATAAGCTGCTTTACATCGGCAGGCTTCTCCTTCCCTCCAAACCAACAATAATGGATAATTTTGGGTATCATAGCATCTTTTTTAGCTTTCGTTTCAGATCGACCCGTGCATCGTGACGGCGTTTGCGAGCCAGGGCCTCCTCAAAGAGACCCGCCTCCCAATTCCGAGCCTGCAAGTACTCGCGCACCACAAACCGAAACATCTCCGAATTGTGGCAAAAACGGGTCAAATTGTCGAAACAGGCCTGTTTCGAAAGACCGCCCTTCCCCTTAAAACGCATGCGATTGATATCTATCAACCAATACCGGACCTCGCCATCCGTCCACTCGTAACGGACATTGCTTGCATTCAAATCGTGATGCAGAATGCCGGCCTCATGCAGCCGTGCCACAAAGCGGGCAAATCCGGCAAGCACCGCCCGATCGAACGAGCACTCATCGTTGTAACAATCGGCAAGCGGCGGATGAGGGATGTAGGCTGAAAGATAATAGGCCTCCCGAACAAAGCCCATCCACGAACGACGCTCCACATACCCAATCGGGGTGGGGGTCAAAAAATTCAACTGCGACAACGCAACCCCGTTTCGATAGGATTTTTGGGCCTTGCTCCGTTTAACAAGCGAAAGCAGCTTTTTTGCCCAATTGTTCCCGAATTTTTTAAGGACCAACCGATGCCCATCCAGTGTGAACAGCCTCAACTGATTACGCGCCTGATACAGCACCTCGCCCGAGGTGTCGTAACGAGCCAACAAATCATCAAGGCGCTTGCCCATCGCTTGAAACGGGGCCGCTAATACGATGCGTGTCATTACTCCTTCTCCCACTTACGCTCCATCAACTTCGACAGCAGCGTGATCTGGTAGACACTGGCCATCAACGCCTGAACAAGACCTCGCTTCCCGTCGCGCCATCCTCCCTGAAAGAAGAAACCCTTCACAAAGAACCACATCGGCCGATAGACGAGCGCTGCCAGACTATATCGTTTATCCATCCGTTTGGGCACCTCGTAGTCCGAGTAAACATTCATCTTCGAGATGCGACTGGCAATGGGAGCATCGTCCAAATGCAACAGATGAACACCCTTGATGTTGTTGGGTATCCGTTCAATGGTGCCGTGTACAATCGGACGACAATGGATAATCGGGGGCCAATCTACCTTGCTCTTACGAAGAAAGCGGGTTTGATAATCGGAAGCCGAATGCATAAATCGCCCCAAAAATTTATTGCGACGAGGAACACGCAACGCATCGGGGCAATCGCCCCGACGAATGCGCTCATAGAGATAGGCCCGCAACTCGGCAGTGGGCACCTCGTCGGCATCGACCACCAACACCCACTCGTACTTCGCCGATTGAATTGCAAAATTACGGGCCGGCTCGCAAATCGAGATGTCACCCTTGGGGAAGGTAACCACACGGCATCCATAACCTTGGGCAATGGCCACGGTGGCATCGGTGCTCTCCATATCACACACCACAACCTCATCGAACTCTTTGGCCTCGTCAAGTACCGGCCGCAAATAGCGCTCGGCGTTGTAGGTGTTAATCACCACCGAAATTTTCTCATTGGCACACATACTTCGGGTAGTAAGGTTTCTAAATTTGTGTTTCTCGTTCCTGGTTCCAAACGGCTACCGCACCGGCTTAATATCTTTGATGCGCAGCTGTGTGGTCACCATCCCGCGGTAGTGGTTCTCGACAATCTGGTAGCAGACATCTATCGAACCTCCTGCGCGTACCCACTCGTAGTGCGTGGGCTGCTGGAAGGCAATGGCCGGAATCTTCGTGTTCGGCTTTTGGCGCTGGATAAGGTCCATCTTCAAATGCTCTTGCTCCATACCCACCAACTTGGCATCGCCCTGGTTGCTCACGCTGCGCGTGGCAAAGACCGGCGAGGCATTGCCCGGCCCGAAGGGTTGGAAGCGGTTCAGGTGGTGGCGGAACTCGGGCGTAATGTCCGAGAAGAGCAACTCGCTGTCGACATCCACCTGCGGAACAAGCATCTGCGGATCGATATTCACCTCCACATAGGCATTGAAGCGACGCGTAAACTCCTCCACATACTCCGGACGCATCGTCAGACCCGCAGCGTACATGTGACCGCCAAAGTTTTCCAACAAATCCGAGCAGGACTCAATGGCCTGGTAGAGGTCGAAGCCCGGCACCGAACGCGCCGAACCGGTCACAAAACCATTGCTCATGG
>CAZTCM010000067.1:0-8696 GCA_964612285.1 uncultured Alistipes sp. | reverse complement strand
CGGCGGCCGCGCCCCACATCGTGCGTATCGAAGGCATTCAAAATTGCATAGTAGGAGTAGGCGTTGTAGCGACGGCACAATTTTTCACCCTGATATTGCTGATAGGTCGAGGCACGATGCACCGCAGGGGCCTCCTCCTTATCTTGTTGTGTAAGGTTGTAGCCCAGCGAGCCGCGATAGGTCAAGAGACCCAGCGCACGCGCAGCGGCCATACCCCGCATGCCAGCATCATCACGTTGTTCGCCGAAGGTCGCATCTGCCTCGATGGCCATGCGCTGCGTCTCGTCGATGGCGATGGTCCACGGAGATGCTTTGGCGGCCGTTGCAATCAAAATCAACTTCTCGAAGCGGGCAGGCTCCATCACAGCCCACTCGACGGCCTGAAAACCTCCCACCGAACTGCCCACCAACGCCTTCACACGCCCAATACCCAATGCATCGGCCAGTACGCGGTGTGCCGCTACCATATCACGAATCGTGAAGGGTGGAAAGTCGCCATACCACGGCTTGCCGGTAGTCGAGTTTGTGGAGAGCGGGCCTGTCGTGCCATAGTGTGAGCCGAGGATATTGGCGCAAATCACAAAATGTTTCGACGAATCGAGAAAACGCCCCTCCTCCACCGTATGCGGCCACCAGTCGGCCACATCCGAGTTGGCCGTCAGCGCATGGCACACCCAGATGACATTGTCGCGTGACGCATTCAGCTCACCATAAGTATGATAAGCTATTTCGAGTTCGGGCAACACCGCACCCGACTCCAACTGAAAGGCTCCGTGTCGATAGAGATGCATCGGTTTGTCTGCTATTGTCTGCAAAGATACTATTTTTATTGTGAATGAAAAAAATCCGTAGTGACTTTGCATCACTACGGATTTTTTCAGCCTTTACGGAGCGTGTTATTCGCGGCCACCACCCAATGCCTGGTAGAGGCTGACGGTGCTCTGCAACTCGTCAAAGCGATCAGCCACCTGTGCCAACTCGGCCGACAAGAGCGATTGACGAGCCGTCAGCACCTCCAAATAGGTCGTCGAGGTGTGCTCCATCAAGAGTTCTGTGCTCTCCACTGCACGCTGCATCGCCTCGACCTGCTTGGCACGCATGTCGCGCTTTACGCGGGCGGCCTGGCACTGCGCCAAAACATTGTTCACCTCGGCACCGGCGTTGATGACCGTCTGCTTGTAAGCGAGCATCGCCTCCTCCTGTTGTGCCTTGGAGATGATTACCTGACTGCGCAGGGCGCGCGCATTGAAAATCGGCATCAGCAACGAGCCGGCAGCATTCATAATCACATCACCCGGATTGACAATGCCCATACCGCTGTTGTTGGTCCAGCCCAGCGTACCGCTCAACGTAATCGAGGGATAGAGGGCCGAGCGGGCCACGTTCGTAGCGAAGTAGGCCTGCATGAGCGAATATTCGGCAATACGCACATCGGGGCGATTCGAGAGCATCTCCACGGGCAGGCCGACAGCCAGATTTTGCGACAGCTGCTGATCGGCCAATTTACCGCGTGCGATGTACTGCGGGCCACGGGCCAAGAGCGAGTTCAACCCATTCTCGGCCGTCGTGCGTGTGTAGAGCAAATCCTGCAACGACGAGCTGACCGACTGGTAGGTTGCCTCATACTGCGCTACGGCAGCCTCGTTGAACATACCGGCCTCCTTCATGGCCTGCGCCTTCTCGACAAACTCCTTCCAAATAGCGGCGGTCGACTCGGTGATACGCACCTGCTCATCGAGCATCAGCAGCGTATAATAGAGGTTGGCAATGCCACCGATAAGCTGGGCACGCACAGCCTGCTCATACTCCTTCGAGAGCTCGTAGGCCGCCTTGATTTGGCGTTTCTGGCTCGAGATGCCCCCCATGAAGAGGTCGAACTGCCAACTGGCCACCACGGGCAACGTATAGGTTTTGGTCGGCGTGGCGTGGTTGAAACTTGCCAGATTACCCTGCGGGGCGAGATTAATCGTCGGCAGGTAGGCCAAACGTGCCGACTGCAAGGCGGCGTGGCCCTCGTCAATCTTCAACTTTGCCGTTTGCAGGTCGGTATTCTCGGCCAAGCCCAGCTCGATGAGTGCCTGCAATTGCGGGTCGGTGAAGAGCTCCTGCCACTTCAAATCGGCAATCGTCTCCTCCTCGGCCGTGCCTGCAACATCACCGTAAAGACCGGCAGTCTCCATCTCGGGACGGCTGTAAGGTTTGTGGATGCCGCAGCCGACAAAGCAGCCGGCTGCAAGGCATAGGATGATTATCTTTTTCATATACATTCTTTCTTACTCGTTACTAACCTCTTCGGTCTGCTTGAACTTGATGGGTTTCAACTTCTCCTGCAACGACTGGAAGACGATGAAGAGCATCGGAACCAGGAACAGCAGCGCCAACGTACCAATCAACATACCGCCGACAACACCCGTACCGAGAGTCGAGTTACCATTGGCACCTACACCGTGCGAGAATACCAGCGGCAACATACCAAAGATCATCGTCATTACGGTCATCAGAATCGGGCGCAGACGAGCCTTGGCGGACGACATGGCGGCCTGCGAGAGGCTCATGCCCTGCTCACGACGCTGACCGGCATACTCGGTAAGCAGAATGGCCGTCTTGGCCAACAGACCAATCAACATGATAAGACCCGTTTGCAGGTAGATGTTGTTCTCCATACCCAACGCCTTGGCGAAGAGGAACGAACCCATCAGACCGCAAGGTACCGAGAGAATGACGGCAAACGGAATCAGGAAGCTCTCATACAACGCCGCCAAAATCAGGTAAATAATCAAGATACAGATAACGAAGATAATTGCCGTATTGCTGTCCGTCGTCACCTCCTCGCGCGTCATACCGCCAAAGTCGTAGCCGTAGTTACGCGGCAGCACCTGATCGGCCACCTCGCGAATCGCCTTGATGGCATCACCGGTCGAATAGCCGTCGGCCACCGAGCCGCTAATCGAAATCGAATTGTAGAGGTTGAAACGGTTCAACACCTCGGGGCCATAAATCTTCTTCATCTCGACAAACTGACCCACCGGAGCCATCTCGCCCAATGCATTGCGCACATAGATACCGTTGAGCGACTCGGGGTCGTCGCGGTCGATGGCACGCGCCTGCATCGTCACACGGTATACCTTCGAGAAGCGGTTGATGTTCGAAATGTACGAACTACCGAAATAGCTCGACATGGCAGACAACAAATCGGCAGGCGACACACCGGCACGCTTGGCCTTCGCAGCATCAATATCGAAGATGTACTGCGGGAAGTTGATGCTGAACGTCGAATAGGCCATGGCAATCTCGGGACGCTGATTCAGTGCAGCGATGTATTGCAGATAGACATTGTAGAAATCGTTAATCGAACCTCCCACCTTATCTTGCAGATACATCTCGAAACCCGACGAGGTACCGTAACCGGTAATCATCGGCGGTGCGATGGCAAAAATCTGGGCATTCTTGATATCCATCGTGCGACCATAAATCTGCTGGATGACGGACTGTACGTTGTCCGACTTCTCGGGACGCTCCGACCAATCCTTCAACTTGACGATACACATACCGTATGACGAACCGGCACCGGCCATCAAGCCATAACCTGCCACCTGCGACACGATGCGCACTTGGGGAATCGAGCGAATGCGGCCGGCAACCTCCTTCATAATCTGGTCCGTCTCGTTCAGCGTCGAACCCGGAGCAGTCGATACCTGCACCATTACCACACCCATATCCTCGTCGGGCACCATACCCGTCTTCGTATTGTTCATCAACACGAAAAGCAAGGCCAAAGCTCCAATCAGCGTACCCCACATCAACCACTTGTGTTTGATGAAAAGCAGTACGCCATACTTATATTTCTGTACCATTGCACCGAATCCGGCATTAAAGACCTTGCGGAAACGGGCTGCAAAGTTATTCTTTGCATTACCATCCTCATCGAGGTAGGGTTTCAACAGCAGGGCGCACAACGCAGGCGAGAGGGTCAAGGCATTCACAGCCGAGATACCCACGGCCACAGCCATCGTGATACCGAACTGCGTGTAGAAGATACCCGACGTACCGCCCATCATCGAGGTAGGGATAAACACGGCCATGAAGACCAGCGTCGAGGTGATAATGGCCGACGTAATGCCCGTCATGGCATCGACGGTCGCCTTTCTCGGCGAGCGATAACCCTCATCAAACTTCGACTGCACCGCTTCGACCACAATCACGGCATCATCGACCACCGTACCAATGGCAAGCACCAAGGCAAAGAGGGTTAAGATGTTAATCGAGAAACCGGCGACCACCATGAACGCAAAGGTACCGATGAGCGACACGAGAATTGCAATGGTCGGCACGATGGTCGAGCGGATATCCTGCAAGAAGACATACACCACCAAGATTACCAACAAAATAGCCTCCAACAGGGTCTTAATCACCTCGTGAATCGACGCATAGAGGAAGTCGTTCACCGACATTACACGCGCGATGGCCAACCCTTCGGGCATCTCGGCCTCTACTTCGTCAAGCAGGGCGTCGATATCCTCGACAATCTGCGTAGCATTCGAACCCGGGGTCTGCATAATCATCGTCATCAAGCCCTGATTGCCATTCAAGAAACCTTTGTAAGCATACGACTCGGCACCGAGTTCGATGTCGGCCACATCCTTCAATTTCAGCACCTGACCATCTGCCGTCGAACGAATCACAATCTCGGCAAACTCCTCGGGCGTGGTCAGACGACCCTTGTAGCGCAACGTATATTGGAACGTGTTCTCCGACTCGGCACCCAGTGCACCGGCAGCGGCCTCAATATTCTGCTCGGCCAACGCATAGGTGATATCCGAAGGCATCACCTTGTATTGGGCCATCACTTCGGGTTTGAGCCAAATACGCATCGCATAATCGGATCCCAGCGTGAAGCACTCACCCACACCCTGAATACGCTGAATGCGCGGTTCGAGGTTAATCTTCACATAGTTCGAGATGAAATTCTCATCGTAACGACCATCGGGCGAGTAGGTCGAGAAGACGCGCAGCATCGAGGTCTGGCGTTTCATCGTGAAGACACCGATTTGGTTTACCTCGGCCGGCAACAGTGCCGTCGCCGTGGCCACCTTATTCTGTACGTTCACGGCCGCCATATCGGGGTCGGTACCCTGGCGGAAGAAGATGTTGATGGATGCGGTACCGGTCGATGCGGTCGACGAGATGTACATCATGTTCTCCACACCGTTGATAGCCTCCTCCAACGGAACAATCACCGATTTCTGAATCGTCTCGGCACCGGCACCCGGATAGGTGGCATGCACCATCACCGTCGGCGGTGCGATACTGGGATACTGCTCGATAGGCAGCGAAGCGAGACCGATGACACCGGAGAAGACAAACAGGATTGAAATCACCGACGCCAAGACGGGGCGCTCAATAAATGCTTTTAAGTTCATAGTTTACCTCCTCCTTATTTCGTTTCGGTTTCGGTCGTCTCCTCGGCAGCCGGAGCCGCAGGTGCAGCAGCCTGCTTCGGTACGATGGGCGTACCCTCGCGAAGCATCGTGGCACCCTCGCCCACAATCAACTCACCGGCCTCCAAGCCCGAAAGCACGATATACTCCTTGCCGTCGTTGATTTTGGCCACCTGAATCGGAGCCGACTTGGCAACACCGTCCACATACTTGTAGACGAAGACGCGATCCTGCAACTCGAAGGTAGCCAGCTGCGGCACCACGATGCAGTTCTCGTAGGTATTCGGCAGAATCACGTTGCCCGAACCGCCGCTGTGCAGCAAACCACCCTTGTTCGGGAAGGCGGCACGCAACGACACCGAACCCGTCGTGGCATCAATCACACCACTAATCGACTCGACACGACCCTTCTCGCCATACATCGAACCATCCGAGAGTTTCAACTCTACGTCGGGCATCTGCTTCAACGTAGCGGCAATCGAGCCATACTCACGCGTGAGATTCAACAGTTGATTCTCGCTCATCGAGAAGTAGACATACATCACCGAATTATCCGACACGGTCGTCAGCGGCTTCGGCATGGCAGCACTCACCAGCGCACCGACACGATACGGGAGCGTACCCACCACACCGTTGGCCGGAGCCTTCACCACCGTGTACGAGAGCGAGTTGGCCGCATTCACACGCTGAGCCTCGGCCTGAGCCAACTGGGCCTTGGCCGTCAACAGATTATTCTCAGCGGTCGAAAGGTCAAACTTCGACACAACTTGCTTGGCATAGAGCTCCTTCTTGCTGTTGTAGACCAACTGGGCGGTCGAGACACCTGCCTTGGCGGCTGCCACATTGGCTTCGGCTGTCTGCAAAGCGGCCTTGTAAGGCACCTGGTCGATAATGAAGAGCGTCTGGCCCTTCGACACGGTCTGGCCTTCGGTCACGCACAACTGCGAGATGGTACCACCCACCTGCGGATAGATGTCGATGTCCTGACGACCACGAATCGTCGCCGAGTAGCTGCTCGGAATCACGCGAGTGGTCTTCACCACCTCTACGATGGCATACTGTGCCGGCGGCATGGTGGCCGGAGCTTGTGCGCAGCCCACGGCGGCCAATGCGCACACCGCTGCTACTGCTTTCACGAACGTCTTTTTCATAACTTTTTTGGTATGTTAATTAAATAAATTTTTCACCGATGCAAAAGTATCTCTTTCTTGTCAAATATCAGTCTTTATATTGCGAATAACATTTGTCAAAATCGGAACATTTTTTTCGGTTTATCGTCCGTTTTTTGTCTGATTTTTTCTACCTTTGCTCCTATAAATAAAGGAGAAAACATGCAAAATAGCGTCATAAATCCACTCTTGCCGGCTCAGAACGAGCATTTCAGGGTAGGCAATTCCGATTTGTCCCATTTTGACAACTACAACAATCGTTGCGAATGTGGAGCCGTCATTCTTTGCCGCAAAGGGCGTTGCGAAGTGACGCTCGACAACTACCACGGCACGCTGCGTCGCAATGTGGCGCTGCTGATGTTACCGGGATCCCTGCTCTCGTTGAAGGGGCGCACGACCGATTTTCAAGCCGATTTTTTCTCCTTTTCGCGCTCACTTTTCGAGGAGGCTGCCTTTCGTATCGAATTGGATTTCATACGACTAATCAAGAACCACCCCGTCACCATCCTGCAAAACGACTCGGTACGGTCGATGAATCTGTGGTTACAGATTCTCGATTACAGCTATCGCGACCACGAGAACCGCTTCCGCAACACGATTGTCAAAAATCGCTTGCAGAATGCACTGTTAGAGATGTGCGACAAAGTGATGCGCCGCACCGACATTACCCGTCTCACCGAAACTGCCTCGTCACGGCAGATCGAAATCTTCAACCGCTTCATCCAACTCCTCCATCAACACGGCAACAAAGAGCGCGAGGTCACCTTCTATGCCGAGCAGCTCTGCATCTCGTCGCGCTACCTCTCGACCATCACCCACAACATCGCCGGTCGTACCGCGAAATCGATTATCGACAACGAGGTATTGCTCGAATTGAAGCTACTGCTGCAAAACACCGATCTCTCGATTCAAGAGATTGCCTATCGGATGCACTTCCCCGACCAATCCTATTTGGGGCGTTTCTTCCGCAAGCAAACCGGTATCTCCCCCACCGCCTTCCGAAACGGCATGCGCTAATCCTCCGTATAACGAAACGAACCGCACAACTAAATATTGCGCGGTTCGTTTCGTAAGATAGCCATGCCGGCTATTTTGTCCCGTAGAGCCGATTCAGCACACCGGCCAGACGCAACCCGCCCAACAACAACTGCTGCTCGATGACCGGCGCCATGGCATTGATATAGTCGTAAGAGATTTTCGACCCCTCGGGCGTCACCTCATACACCTTTTTGGCAATCGCCACGGTCTGCGCAAACCAATCCTCGATGCTTCCCTGCTGCATCTGCGTTGCAAACTCCTCGGTCACGCGGTCAATCTGATATTGCCACTCCGAGTAACTCCAATTGTGCGCCGACTCGACCAACGACGAATCCCAGATTGAGTGCAGATTGGTTTCTCGGCTAAAATAGAGCACCTTCACAGCGTTACCTCCACGGTCGGTTGAACGACCTGCATGCATCGGGCAGTGCATATCCCCCACCAGATGAATCAACATACGCAACTCGTCGAACTCCTCCTCAGGCGACAATTTTCCCTTCTCGATGTGCTTGATAATTCCGTTCACGGCCGTCAGAATATCCCCTTTCGGGTGGCGCGGCTGCGTTTCGATGGTTTCGTGCTCGTCGATGTTCATGTAGTGCCAGGTCTTCGTATGAGCATAGGCCGGCGTGTGGCTGGCATTGTCCATCCAATTGGCATAATAGACCAGCGAGCGTCCCCGCAGCACCTCGGCAACGCGCTGTGCCGCCTCGGGCGACAAATGATTTTCGGCAATATAGGCCACGACATCGTGTCCCTTCTGCCCCCATGCAAAGCCATTGAGCACCGCAAACAGTGCCAGGCATAAAATGGTCAGTCTCTTCATATTGGGTTGTTTTACTATTGGTTCATCGTAGCCAGAAACTCCTCGTTCGATTCGGTGAGGTTCATCTGCTTTTGCAGGAACTCCATCGCCTCGACAGTAGTCATATCCGAGAGGTATTTGCGCAACACCCAGGTGCGATTCATCACCTCGCGCGGCAGCAGCAAATCTTCGCGGCGTGTACTCGACGAGATGACATCCACGGCGGGATAGACGCGCTTGTTCGAG
>CAZTCM010000066.1:7870-8725 GCA_964612285.1 uncultured Alistipes sp. | reverse complement strand
AGCCGTCGGCACGTTGTGCCTCGGTGATGTCCTCCATCCACTTGGCATACATCGTCCCGCTGTCGTACATGAAGGTTTCGCCCCACGTTCCGACGGCATGGTCTCCCAGCCAGGGCTGGCGCTCGTTGCGCTGCGGGCAGTCGAGCGGCATACCCTTGTAATTGGAGTTCAGACCCCACCAAGCGTTGCGATAGACCGTGTTGATCACCTCGTTCGAGCACTCGAACGTGCCGACCGTCGGCATGTTGTCGTAGATCACCTCGGCCTCGAAGTCCTCCACCGTGGGGTTCTTCAGTCCCGTGATCTCGATGTAGCGGAAGCCGTGGTAGGAGAATCGGGCGCTCCACTTCGTCTGTTGCTCCCGCCCGTTGGCGATGTAGATATCGCGCGAAAGGGCATCGCGCAAGTTGGCCGTGTAGAGCGAGTCGCCCCCGTTGGTCAGTCGCTCGGCGTAGCGCATGAGGATCGTGTCACCCGCCTGCGTATCGCGCACGTTGAGCTTTACCCAGCCGGCCATGTTCTGCCCGAAATCGACAATCGTGCGCCCCGCGTAGTGGGTCACCGACTTCGCCTTCACGCGCTGCATGATCTTCATGTTGGGCGACGTAGCACCTCGCAGCGTACCGTAGGGAATCGCCACACGTTGCGCCAAGAGCCACTTCGAGTCGTCGTAGCCCACCTTCGTCCAATCGCCCAGCTCCATGCGGGCGTCGTAGATCTCGCCGTCGTATTCGTTGTTGCTGCGAATCGGACCTTCGGCCGTGAGTTTCCACGCGGGGTCGGAGTTGATGCGCTGCTTCGAGCCATCCTCGTACTCCACGATCAGATTCAGGCGCATCTTCGGGTAGCCGAAGT
>CAZTCM010000066.1:0-7860 GCA_964612285.1 uncultured Alistipes sp. | reverse complement strand
TTGTAGGGCTTGTAGTTCTGGCGCATGGTGTACCAACGGCCGTTGCCGAGGACAACGCCCAGGGCATTTTGGTTCGCTTGGAGCTGCTCCGTCACGTCGAACGAGTCGTAGGTCACGGTACGACGATAGTCGGTCGGCACGGGTGCCAGCACCTGATCGCCGATCGGCTCGCCGTTGATGAAAAGCTCATACAGGCCAAGGCCCGAAATATGTACCGTAGCACGCTTGACGGGCTTCTCGGCGAGGGTAAATTCGGTGCGGATGTAGCGGGCGCTCAGCTCGCTGTGAGCCACCTCCTTGTCCCAGGGGAAGGCCCCCTCCCAGCCGATCCAGCGACCACCCCAGGCCGTTTCGCCCAGGAGGCCCATGCCCCACTCGGCAACCTCCGACCAGTCGGATGCGCCTTGGGTCGTATAGACCTTCACGCGCCAGAAGCAACGCTGGTTGCTCTGGAGCTTCTTGCCGCCGTAGGGTACCCAGATCGATTGATCCGAAGCCACGACCCCCGAATCCCACAGGTCGGCCTTTTCGTCGGCCAACAGCTCCGGCTCGGAGGCCACCTGCACGCGGTAGGCCGTCTGCATCACATCGTGCTCGTCGGAAGAGATGATCCAACTCAGGCGGGGCTGAGCCCGCTCGACCGAAAGGGGTCGGGCGAACTGCTCCACCTCAAGGGAACCGACCTCGACACCTGCCCGGACAAGCCCGTGCAGGCACAGCGTGGCGATGAGTAGTAAGATTCGTTTCATAGGTTATAGTTCGAAAAGTGTTTGGCGTTTTAGAGCGACTGCTGCTCCTTCGTAATGTAGCTCTTAGCTGCATCGACGGCAATCAGCACATGGTCGTTCGCAGGGCCAACCTCGCCCTCGGCCTGGAATTCGTGGTTGCCGTTCTCCAGCTCACCGACATACTTCAGCGAGCCATCCACGGGCGAATACCACCAAACGTTCTTCTTCTCGCCCGAGATCTTATTGAGGTCGATCTGCATCGGCTTGTTCGTGTAGGTATAAACCAGCAGGTAGTCCTCACCGCGCGTTGCGATGGCGCGATCGTAGCGGAAACCGTGCTCGCCGGCGATGACCGACTGATCACCCACGCGCTCGAAGAAGGGGAACGCAAGGATCAACTTCTTGAGGTACTGCATCTGGCTGAAACCGGGATCCTCCAAACCCTCTTTCCACGACTTGATGGCACCGTAGCCACCCGGCTTGTCGCCACCCGGGTGCATCTGCATGATCGAGTTGTGGCCATAGGTGTGGCCGAACGAACCGGCAAATACCGACCAGTAGGCGTAGCGGCGCACGTCGTGCGACTTCCACCACGGCTCGTTGGGATCGTGCAGACCCTGCGGAATCTCCTCATACGAAGGCTCACCATCGAGGATCGGCTTCTGCGGCTCGAGGGCCAGACCCTCCTCTACATAGCGCCAGTTGTCCTCGGCTACCGAGGCCTGGGCCGTGTCGTCGCCATCACCGCGCGTCTGATCATAGCGGCGGTGACCCGACTGGAACATGTTGAAGTCGAGCCACTCGGCGTTGTGGAACCAACGTACCGACGAGGTGCGACCGAAGGGGTGGAAGGTCATCAGGTGATTCGGGTCGAGGGCCTTGATGGTGCGGGCCAGCGTCTCCCACACCTCGGTCTCGACATCGCCCTTGAGGTCACCACCGATGAACCAGAGGATGTTGGGATGCTCCTTGTAGCGCTCGGCGAGGAACGTACCGTAGGCCTTCGCCTGCTCGACATTCATCAGCCCCTTTTTCACCAGACCACCCCAGATGCAGACCATGCCGATGTAGATACCGCGCTGCTCGGCCTCCCTGATGATGTAGTCCATGTGCTGCCAATAGCCATCCTCGCCCTCGGCCTCAATGGCCGAGAAGTCGTAGCCGGCCGGATGCGAGAGTTTGCCGTAGATGTTCTTGGCCGGCACGCCGTTGATGGTCTGCACCTGCACGACGTTGTAGCCCGCAGCCTGACAGGCATCGAGATAGAAAAGGGCATCTTCGCGCGTCAGCTTCTCGGGCAGCAGCCAACCCGTCTCGCCCAACCAGAAGAAGGGGGTGCCATTCTCGTGTTGGAGGAAACGACCGTTCTCCGAGACGCACAATTTGCCGTTCTCCCACGGCAGGAGATTTTGCTTTTTTGGTGCTTCGTTGCAGCAGCTCACGGCCACGAGCAGCGCACCACACAATGCAATCAGTTTGTTCATAGTGGTAATTTATTTGATGATTAATATTGAATTCTAAATTTCGATTTTTTTAATTTTTAATCTGCTTCGCCGCTGCCTTTTCGGCGTTGCGCTTGTCGACATAGGCTTTGAACAGGGCACGCCAATCGCGCCCGTTGGCAATCAGATACTGCTCACACTTGGTCTTGTAGACCTCGAAGACCTGCGAGATGGCCTTCATGCGACGACATTCGAGCGCCTCCTCGCGTGCCTGTTTCAGATAACCTTCGAGCATCTCGGCCTCTTTGGCGGTGAGGTCGGGGATGATGGCGTAGTATCCCTTCATCGTGAAGGCCACCTTGCCAATCGTGTAGCCATCCCAGATTTGGATGATTTGCTCGGCCGTGAGGTGCTTTTTCAGCTCCTTGACCAACGTTTTGCGCACCGATGGAGAAATCGAGCGGTCGGCCATCATCTCACGCTCTACCTCGTTGAGCGCACGCCCTGTCTTGGGCTCCATATCGGGCATGGTGGTGTAGGGGTGGGCATTGTGCCACTCGACCACGGCCGTGCGGTGTTGCTTGACAGCCGCCAATACGGCAGCCTCCTTCTCGGGATTGTTGAGATTGAGGGCTGCGACAATCGCCTCGCTGCGGGCGATATACTTCTCGTCATCCTTTTTGGCCTTCTTCTCGGCATTGCGCTTGTCGACATAGGCTTTGAACAGTGCCCGCCACGGACGACCCGTGTCGTTGAAGTGCTGCTCGCACTTCGTCTTGTAGATTTCGAAGACCTGCGAGATGGCCTTCATGCTCTTGCAGTCGATGGCTTCGCTGCGCGCCTCTTTCAGGTGAGCGAGCAACACTGCCTCATCCTCGGCCGTGAGATCGGGCACAATCGAGCGGTAGCCCTGCATCGTGAAGGCCACCTTGCCCACTGTGTAGGCGTCGAAGACCTGCTCGATTTGCTCGGGCGTCAATACGCGCGAGAGATCCTTCATCAGTCGTGCGCGCTCCGAGGCGGGAATCATCTTGTCAGCCAACATCTCACGCTCGACCTTCGAACGCTGCTTCCCGGTGGCGGCATCCACCTCGGGGATGATGGTGTAGGGGTGTGCGTTGTGCCAATCGCGCACGGCACGACGGTGGTTGTAGATGGCCGTCGTGGCGGTTTGGATGGCACGTTTGTCTTGCAGGTTGAGCGAGGCAACAATCTCTTGGGCCTTTTTCAGTACCGCCTCGTCGGCTGCTGCTGCGCGTACACGCTCCTTGCCGAAGAAGGGTGCCAGCTCGTTTACCGAGCGGATGGCTCCTTCGGGCATCAACTCCCCCTTCCGGCCAAAGGAGTAGAGAGCCTCATAAGGCTCGATGGTTACCCGCTCCTCGTCGATGGCGGTGGTGTCGAGGTTGAAGGTTCGACCAAAGAAGGCGTAGACGGCGTTGCGCTTGTTGGGGCCGAAGTCGTGCCCCTCATTGCCCAGATGCACATTCGAGAGGGCCTCCTCGGCATTGTACATGCGATACACCTCCTGCAAATAGGGGTATTCGAGCGTCGGTACGCTGGCCGTCCAATCCTTGCCGTCGGAGACCACGCAGAGGGGTTTCGGGGCGAAAATGGCTGCCAGTTCGGCACCGCATGTGCCACCGGCGGCCAACATAATCGGCATGCCGCTCTCGCAGGGGCAGCCGCCGTCGAAGTGCGACGAGAGGCTCACCACGGGGCAGAGTGCCGTGTAACGGTCATCGACCACCGAGAGCATCACCGAGTGAGCCCCGCCTCCCGAGCCGCCATTGACACCGACACGCTTGGGGTCGGCATCGGGGCGTGTAAGGAGGTAGTCAAGCAGTGTGATGCCGTTGAGCAGCTGAATCTGCTGCGCATAGGAGGTGCGGTGAGCCACCGACGACACCTGGTGTTCCGACTCGCCCCAACCGAAGAGGTCGAAATCGGCGCAGATGGCCCCCATGCGAGCCAGCGTGGCCATGCGCTGCTGCTGGTCTTTGCGGTAGCGGCCATCGCCAAAATGGCCGTTGGGGCAGATGATGACGGGGTGTGTTCCCTTCTTTGCTGGGGCGTAAATCGAACCGCAGAGATAGAGCCCGGGCAGGGTCTGGATGGCAATGTTCTGCACCGTGTAACCGTCGAATTTTCGCACCTTCGAGAGAAGGGGTTGCAGGGCTACTCGCTGCGCAAGCAACTTCTCCAACTCCAAGATGGTGCGCACCTCTTGGCGGATGGCCACACCGCGGTTCTCGAAGGCGGCCTTGTCGGTATAGAGCGACCGTAGGTGGGCCAGCATCTTCTCGCCGTCGGCCGGTGTGCGACGATGGTGCTCGAAGGGTTTGATTTTGTAGTAGCGGTCGTTTTGCTTAACGAATTTGGCGTCGAACAACCCCACGACATTTTGCAGACTCTCTTCGAGCGAGTAGGGGCGGATGCGGAAATCGGCAAAGGGCACCACGCGCCCTACGGTGTCGATTTCGCATTTGAGTTTTACGTCGAAACGTTCGGCGATGAGTTTCAAACTCTCGTGGAGCGAGAGGGTGCGTGCTTCGAATTGACCAAACGCTGCGGTGGTCAACAGGAGGGCACAAAGGGTCAATAGTCGTTTCATATCGGTGTGTTAGATTTTCTTTGTGAAGGTGTGGCGGCCCGATGCAACCTGTTGCGGGGTGCTGTCTCCCGGCAGCAGGATGTTGGCGCGGCAGTTGGCCGGCAATTCTACCTGCAAGGTAAACTGCTCTTGCTCGCGTTGCCATTCGATACGGATGTCACCGTAGAGTGAGTGGTAGCGACCGCGTACCCATTGCAGGTCGCCCACCGCCTCGGGGGCAATGGTTACCTCGCGATAACCCTTCCCGTTCGTGTCGGGTCTGAGGCTGAGGAGCGAGCGGAAGAACCACTCGTCGATTTGCCCCATCATGAAGTGGTTCCACGACGAACCTTGACGCGGGTCCCACTGTTCGGTGAGGGTCGTAGCACCATATTTGAGCTGGAATCCGTAGCCCGGTGCCTCCTCGTGGTTGTGCATGCGGTACATCACCTCGTTCAGGCCGTTGCGCGCAAGCGTCTGGAAGAGGTAACGGTTGCCCACATCACCTGTTGTGAGCCGCCATCCGTGCTGCTCGATGTCGCTCAGGAGGTTGTCGATGACCGCCTGACGATGCGCCTCGGGCACCATGTCAAGGAACAAAGGCAGGGCGTTGCTGCATTGGCTTGCAGTGCCGTATTGGGCTGTTGCTGGGTCGAAGTAGCGCGCATTGTAGGCGGTGCGCACCTCGTCGGCCAGCGTCGCATAGCGTTCGGCATCGGTGTCGTGGCCGAGCAGTTCGGCCGCCCGTACCAGATAGCGCAGGGCCATATAGTAGTGGGCCGAGGCGACCAACCCGACGGGGGTGTTGCGTGAGAATCCGGCGCGGAAGTCGCCATAGTCGTACCAGTCGCCCAATCCGAAGTCGATCAGATTGCCCTCGGCTCGTGAGGTGAGGTAGTCCACCCAGTGACGCATCGTGGAGTAGTACTCCCGAATCAGGCGGTCGTCGCCATAGGTCTCGTAGTACATGAAGGGGGCCATGATGACCGTGATGCTCCACTCGGGCGAGTCGTGGAAGGCATCCATGCCGGGCCCTTCGAAGATGACATAGTTGGGAGCCGTGGTCGGAATCATGCCGTTGGGGCGTTGTGCATCGGCAATATCGCGCATCACCTTCGGCAGATAGGTCGTCAGGTCGTAGTTGTATAACAAGCCCGGGCCGTTCAGATGTACCTGCTCCAACCAACCGAGTTTCTCGCGGTGGGGGCAGTCGGTCCATACGGCCTGCATGTTGCTGCGCACGGCGTTGTGGATGAGTCGATGGGCCGCATTGAAAATCGAATTCGACGACTCGAACTCGGCCACCTCTTCGGCGGCATTGTGCACAAAGCAGGAGTGAATCTGCTCGATGACGGGCAGCCGTTCGGGGTTCTCCATCCCCTTCATCACCGCCCCTTCGAGCAGGATGTAGCGGAATCCGTAGTAGGAGAAGCGCGGATGCCATGTTTCACGATCCTCGCCTTTGAGCGTATAGGTGTAGTAGTGCTGACGGCCTGTCTGACGCTGTTGCGTGGCATTACTGTCGGTCGTGGCTTCGGCCACTACGAGCGTGATTTTTTGCCCACGCTCTCCGCGTACCGCAATCTCGGGGAAACCGGCAAGATTTTGCCCCATGTCGAGCAGGAGGGCCGAGGCATCGACCGTACGCTTGGTTTGTGTCGTGGCACGCTCTACCTCCTCGGGGGTCAGTTTGTGGATGCTTTGCGGGGTATAGCGGCGCATGATTTTCACGGGCGGAGCCTGCTGGGGCGTGAGCGCTCCCTGAGGGGCCTCCTGCACCACTGCCGGTCGCCAGGCCGAGTCGTCAAAGCCGGCCTCGCTCCAACCAGCTTGTTCGAGGCGTGCATCGTAATCTTCGCCGCCGTAAATCGTGTTGAAGGTGATAGGACTGAGGTCGTAACGCCAGGTCGAGTCGCTGGCGATAACCTGCTCGCTGCCATCCGTATAGCGGATGCGGAGACGCAGCAGCATGGTCTCGGGGCCGAAACCGATTTGGAGCTTGCGGTAGCGCGAGCGGTCGGCAATGTTGTAGAAGCCGTTACCGAGCAGCATGCCGAGCGCATTTTCGCCTTTGCGCAGTTGCTTGGTTACATCGAATGCGTTGTAGTAGACCGTTTTGTGGTAATCGCTCCAGAGGGGCGTGAACTCCCCGTCGCCCACCTTCTCGCCGTTGAGCGAGAGTTCGTAATGGCCCAAACCGCAGACATAGACCGTAGCCTCCTCGATGCACTTTTCGGCTGTAAACTCCTTGCGTAGCAGGATGGAATGCCATGCCAGCGAATCGACGGCATCCCAGGCAGCCCGCACCTCGGGCTTTTTGAGTGCTCCGCCATGGAACTTACGCCCCTCGGGCATGCGGGCATCGGCGTAGGTGATGGCGCCAATCCATTGCGACTTTTCAAGCCACTCGGTCGTGGGAGCCGTGCCGAAGGTGGCGTAGCGGCTCCAACGCGAGGCCTCGTCCTGCTCGTTCCAAACGCGCACACGCCAACGATAGGTGTGCATCGGAAGAAGTGCTTCTCCTGCGTAGGGAACGAGTTGGCTTGCCGCAGAAGATACTTTCCCGCTTTGCCATACGAGCTCTCCTTTGTCGTCGGTCACTTCGAGGGCATAAGCCGATTGCATCGTACCTTGTTGCCCCTCCAACTGCCAGCCAAAGCGAGGCGAGGCCTCTTTAATGAGCAGCGGTGCAGTCTGATAGTTGCACGTCAGTGTGTTGACCCGCAATGCAGGACGAAAGCAGCACACTGCCACCGCCCCACACAAAGCCCCGATAAGGATGTAGTGCCAATATTTCATCGTTTACAATGTATTTTCGCAAATCAGACGACCCAGGTCGGGACGGTTGCCTACCTGCTTGCCATCCACGAGCAGCGTAAGGCCCTTGCCGTGGTGGTAGCGGTCGCCGTGCTTATCCCATACGATGGTGATGATGTGTCCGTGGTAGAGGATGTTGTCCATGCAGAACCAATCCCACTTCCCCTCGGGAATGAGCGGATTGACCTCCAACGTGCGGTCGGCACGCGGACGCAGACCCGCAAGACCCGTAATCATCAGGTCGTTGAAGGTCGAGTGGTTGTAGTAGCGGGCACGCTCC
>CAZTCM010000065.1:0-8828 GCA_964612285.1 uncultured Alistipes sp. | reverse complement strand
TTGATGTCGGGTTGGATAGCCCCCGAGGTGCCCAGACGTACGAGGTTCAGGCGGCGTTTCTCGGGACGCTCCTGGCGCGTGGCGAAGTCGATATTGGCCAGTGCATCGAGTTCCGTGACCGAAATGTCGATGTTGCCGATGCCGATACCTGTCGAGAGCACCGTCATGCGCTTCCCCTTGTAGGTGCCCGTCACGGTGTTGAACTCGCGGTTCTGCACGCGACACTCAATCGTGTCGAAAAACTCCGACACCATTGCTACACGACCCGGGTCACCCACCAAAATCACCGTGTCGGCCAACTGCTCGGGGCGCAGGTGGAGGTGGAAAATCGAGCCGTCGTCGTTGATAATCAACTCGGAAGAGGGAATCGTTCTCATCTTTTGTCGTTTTTTATTTTTATATTTGGCATAAAAGTAATATTTTTACATCGAATAACAAAACAATCCGACGAAAATTTCATCTTATATAGGTGCAAATAGTAAACCAAAAACGAAAGATATGACACTGATTAAATCCATTTCGGGCATTCGTGGTACGATTGGCGGTGCAGCGGGGAAAAATCTCACTCCCATTGATGTCGTGAAGTTCACCAACGCCTACGCTCGTCTGATTGCCGAACGGAATCCCGAAAAATCGCGCATTACGATTGTCGTGGGACGCGATGCCCGCCTCTCGGGAGAGCTGGTGGCCGACCTGGTCGAGGGCACGTTGCTGGCCTCGGGGGCCGATGTCATTGATGTGGGACTGTGTACTACGCCGGGTACGGAGATGGCCGTGATTACGAAGGGTGCCGATGGCGGTATCATCATCACCGCATCACACAACCCGCGCCAATGGAATGCGTTGAAACTGCTCAATGCGTCGGGCGAATTCCTCTCCGATGCCGAGGGGAAACGGGTCTTGGCGATGGCCGAGGAGAGCGACTACCACTACCCCGCCATCGACCACATCGGCAAGGTGCTTTCGCGCGAAGATTTCAACCCCGAACACATTCGTCAGGTGCTCGCCCTGCCGTTGGTCGACGTCGAGGCGGTGCGTGCGCGTAAATTCCGAGTTGTGGTGGATGCCGTGAACTCGGTGGGTGGCGTGGTGATTCCGCAGTTGCTGCGTGCGTTGGGTTGTGAGGTGGTCGAGGTGAATTGTGCGCCGACCGGTGAATTTGCCCATAACCCCGAACCGCTGCCCGAGCACCTGACCGAAATTGCCGAGGTGATTCGCCGCGAGGGGGCCGATTTGGGTGTTGTGGTCGATCCTGATGTCGATCGTCTGGCCTTTGTCAATGAGGATGGCTCGATGTTTGTCGAGGAGTATACGTTGGTGGCTGTGGCCGACTATGTGCTCTCGAAGTGCGGAGGAAATACGGTTTCGAACCTCTCTTCGTCGCGAGCCCTGAGAGATGTGACCGAGGCACACGGTGGCAGTTATGCCGCTTCGGCTGTTGGCGAAGTCAATGTGGTGGAGAAGATGAAGCAGACGGGTGCTGTCATCGGTGGTGAGGGCAATGGCGGAGTCATCTATCCGGCGTTGCACTATGGCCGTGATGCACTGGTGGGCGTCGCCCTCTTTTTGACCCATCTGGCCACTAAAAAGATGACGATGACCGAGTTGCGCGCAACCTATCCGGCCTACTTTGCGTCGAAGAATAAAATCGAGCTGACACCGCAGATTGATGTAGATAAAGTGTTGCTTGAAATAAAGACGCGTTATTCCGGTGAAAACGTGAATGATATAGATGGGGTAAAGATTGATTTTGCAGATTGCTGGGTGCACCTGCGCAAGTCGAATACCGAGCCCATCATCCGCCTCTATACCGAGGCAAAAAGCAAGGCCGAAGCCGAGGCGTTGGCCGAGCGATTTATGACCGAAATTCGTACCATTTGTAACCTCTAAATGAACCGCTATGGAGAAGATTCAGCAGTATATTCAAGCCAACAAAGAGCGCTATCTCGACGAACTGTTCGAGCTGTTGCGCATCCCCTCAATCAGTGCCCAATCCGAGCATAAACCCGACATGGTGCGCACGGCCGAATGGTTGGCCGCAGCCCTCGTAAAGGCGGGTGCCGACCGCGCCGATGTGATGCCTACCGAGGGCAATCCGGTGGTCTATGCCGAGAAGATAATCGACCCGAAGGCCAAGACGGTGCTGGTCTATGGCCATTACGATGTGATGCCCGTCGACCCGCGAGAGGAGTGGCGCACCGAGCCCTTCGAACCCGTGGTGCAGGAGGGGCGCATCTGGGGCCGTGGTGCCGATGACGACAAGGGGCAACTCTTCATGCATGTGGCTGCTTTCGAGGCGATGTGCGCCAACGATGCCCTGCCCTGCAATGTGAAATTTATGTTGGAGGGCGAGGAGGAGATTGGCTCGCCGAGTCTCTATGGCTTCTGTGAACGCAACAAGAAGCTGTTGAAGGCCGATATTATATTGGTGTCGGATACCTCGATGATTTCGATGGAGCAACCCTCCATCACCTGCGGTCTGCGCGGCTTGGCCTACATGGAGGTCGAGGTGACGGGGCCGAACAAAGATTTGCACTCGGGGCTCTTTGGCGGAGCCGTGGCCAATCCGGCCAATGTCTTGGCGCGTTTGGTGTCGCAGCTGGTCGATGACGAAGGTCGCGTGACGATTCCGGGCTTCTATGACAAGGTGCGCGAACTGACCCCTGCCGAGCGCAAAGCCTTCAACAAAGCACCCTTCTGTCTGCGTCGCTACAAGCAGGCGTTGGAGATTGGCGCCGTGGAGGGTGAGGCCGGTTATACGACCCTCGAACGCACCGGTGTGCGCCCGTCGCTCGATGTGAACGGCATCTGGGGTGGCTATATCGGCGAAGGTACCAAGACGGTCATCCCGTCGAAGGCCTCGGCCAAGATTTCGATGCGCCTGGTGCCCAATCAAGACCACAAGGAGATTGCCAAACTCTTTGAAAAACACTTTAAGGCGATTGCTCCGAAGAGCGTGAAGGTGGTTGTGCGTTCGTTGCATGGCGGACAACCCTATGTGGCGCCGACCGATATGCCGGCCTACAAGGCGGCAGCCAAGGCCATTGAGACCACCTTCGGGAAGAAGCCCCTCCCCTTCTATTCGGGCGGTTCGATTCCGATTATCAGCGGATTTGAGTCGATTTTGGGCATCAAATCGCTCCTGATTGGCTTTGGCCTTTCGGAAGATGCCATTCACTCGCCCAACGAGAGTTACGGATTGGCGCAATTCTACCAGGGTATCGAGACGATTCCCTGGTTCTATAAATACTTTACCGAGTAGGAGCAGCGTTAATCGACTTCGATTCCGGCACGACGCAACAGGGCTAAATCATCTGCATTTAGCCCTGTTTGCGTGAAGGGCACAGCCTCGTTGTGGTCGTTGAGATAGCGGCGTGGAGCCCGGTGGTCGTAGTTGCTATTGACCAGCGAGGCGTGCGTGTCGCAGAAGGCTCCCGCAACCGAAGCGATGTCGGCCATCGTGTGATACATGGCGCGCGTCGTGGCCGGCGCGTTGCGCAACGCATCGGCGGCATGCCACTTTTCGGGAAAGGCGACGCGGTAGCGCGGTGACATCCAACAGAAGGAGGCAACGTGCAGCTGGTAGGCCGTGGTCGTCGGCGATGCGTGCAGGAAGCGGCCGCGATGGTCGTCGTAGAGATCTTCGCCGTGGTCCGAGCAGTAGAGCAAGGCCGTGGTGGCCGTGTCGAGTGAGCGGAGGTAGTCAATAGTGGCTGCCGCGAACAGGTCGGTATAGCGCACCGAATTATCATAGGCGTTGCGCAACATCTCGGCATGTTTGGGGCGGATGGCCACATCGTCGTCGGGCAGGAAGTGGGCCTGCTCGCGCGGATAGCGTTGGTGATAACTGAAATGTGACCCGTAGCAGTGCAGGATGAAGAAGAGTTTCTCGGCGCTGCTCTTCTCGATGGCCTCTTTCAGGGCATCCAACAACTGCATGTCATAACGCGGTGCATTCAGGTAGAGGATGTGCTCGGCATCCTGCGAGAGGTTGTCAATCATCGCTCCCTGGGGCGATTGGTTCGAGATGAACCAGGTCTCAAAGCCAGCTTCGCGAAAGAGGGCCGGAAGGCCTTTGCGCTCGTAGAGAGCCTCGTGTTCGTCGGTGTCGACCGACGAGAGCAGCAGCGGCACACTCTTATGCGTGGTGTTACTTTGGGTCAGCACATTGCGGTAGAGCACCAAGTCGTCGATTTTTGCCAAGGCAGGGGTTGTGGCGCGTTCATAGCCATACAACTGCCAGCTCATGGCACGCGATGCCTCGCCGATGACATAGACATAGATTTCGCGTCCTTCGGCCTCGGCGGTGCGATGGGCATCGAAACGGAAATCGGCCGTCTGCTCCCGAAAATGGAGCGTTTTGCGTAACTCGGCACCGCTTAAATAGACGTTGTAGGTGACATTGAGCGGGAAAATCTCGTCGCGCAGGACCTCTTTCAGCGAGCTTGTGCGCGATGCCGGCCAGAGGGCCAACAAGCCGAAACCGAAGACCGCGGCTCCCGTCAGTCCGATGATTTTGCGCGCCTTCTTCGAGATGTGGCGTTTGCGTCCAATCTCCCGCCACGCCAACCACAACATCGGGAGGTACATCACGGCCACCAAGATGACGGCCGGATAGATGTTGCCCAGCAACTCGCCGGCTTCACCCGGATTGGTGGTCACGACATTGGTAAACATGTCGGTGGCAATAATCGAGTTGCCGAACAGATAGAGCAATACAATCTGGAAGGCGGCGAAGAAGATGAACGGGAAGCCGAGCCAAATCATCACTCCCGAGCGACGCAGCGCCACGCTCCACATCAGATAGCACCCCAGCGGCAGCAGAATGAGGGCCTCGGTGCTCCACAAGGAGTAATCCTCGGTGACGGCCAGGATGCAGTTGGGGATGATGAGCGATAGTACGAAATAGAGTGCCAAGAAGATGGAAAATCGACTGCGCGAAGGGCGTTGCCGTGAAATATCGTTTTGGTAGTAGAGTTCTTTCATTGTCGTGGTTTAGAATGCTTCGTTAATCGAGAGCAAAAAGCCGCTCGTGTCGCGGCCCAGGCCGTAGTCCATGCGCACGTTGATGCGCTTTTTCAACTCCCAGCGAAGTCCGAGTCCGTAGTTGGGAAGGGTCTGTCGCAGGCGGAAATCTTCAATCTTGGGGAAGACATTGCCGGCGCCACACCACACTACCCCGCCGATGCGCCGCCAGATGCGTTGGCGCAACTCGGCTTGGAGGGTAATCATGTTGTTGTCTGTATAGCGGCCCTCGTAGTAGCCGCGCATGCGTTCATTGCCACCCAGACGGGCCAGCAGCGGCCACGGTGTGCCGTCGGAGTTGAACTCGCCATAGAGGTCGAAGGCCAACAGACCGCTCGGCCAGAGTTGCTGATAGGCGTTGGCTTGTGCAATGGTGCGCCAAAGCGATTTGCCGCAATTGCCCAGGCCGTGCGGATAGAGAATCTCTTGCAGGCTGAAATAGAGCCCTCGGGCCGGATTGGGAATGAAGTCGCGCGAATCATATTCGAGCAGAAGGCCTATGCCGGTGGCTGTGTAGTTGCGCTTTTGGCCGTAGATGTAGACAAGGCTTTGCTCGTTGAAATCCTTGCCGCTGGTGTACGAAAAGTCAAGGATGGCCCCCGCAAAGGTGTGCTTGAACAACTGTTGGAGATAGCGTACGTCGAATTGGTAGTTCTGCTCGACAAAGTCCGATGCGATGTTGTGTCGGCCGGCCTCGTAGCCGATACCCCAGATGTCGCGAGGCGCCGAGGAGAAGGTGAGATTGTAGCTTAAACGACGACGATTTTGGCGGAAGATGTTGTTGCCGGTCACGCCAAACGAGAAGAATCCGGAGGTCGAGACATTGGCAAAGATAGAGACATCGGAGGGCGCCGTGACGGAATCCTGACGGTCGAGTCGATAGAGTCCGGCGGCCAAAACACCCAACCCCAATTTGGTCGTCTTCGAATAGCTGGGACCTCCGGCAAAGGTGATGTCGAGCTTTTTATCGTAGCTGTGGTCAACGGCCGAGGTCTCAAAATAGTCGATGATGCGATGCAGAAACCCTTTTCGAGGTGCTTCGTCGTGCAAGGTGTCGGCAGGTAGCGGCGTGTAAGTGTAACGCAACGTGTCGCTCCCGTCGGCTGACATCAATTGTTGCGTTTGCGCCCTGCCACTCCAAGTGACGATGACGCAAAAAAGGACTGTTATCGCAAAACGCATCGATTAGCTGTATTGTTCGAGCAGTGCGTAGAACTCCTCTTTATCCTTCTCGGTGAGTTCGCCCTTGCGCACAAAAACCAATTCGCCCTGCTGCGAGATGAAGATGAGGACAAATTTGTTGTTGCAATCGCCCAGCTTCCAGGTGGTGGAGAGGGTGCGCTGCTCGTCGGCAAGTACCAACGCACCATTCTTCTCGGTGCGTTTCTTGGCCAGCGAACGCACGATGCCGTTCGGCAACATCGTATCTTTGAGGTTCAACACGCCGAAGGCCTCGATTTTCGGGCTCTTGGCGCGGCCGTTCTCCTCCAATTCGTAGGTGAAATCCTCGTTCTGCTTGTGGCGGTCGGGGTCGACGTAGAAAATCAGGAGGTGCTTCTCGCCCCACGAGGGCAGCGAACGCATCTCGCCCGTGAGCGCTTTGAGCTCGACATTTTCAATGGCATAGGGGGTGTTTTGGGCCTGCGCCACGAGTGCATAGCAACCCATGAGGGCCGAAAGAATCAGTTTTCGCATCATTATTTCCGTGTTGCAATGAGGTATAAATCGCGACAAAGATAGTGATTTTTCGGCAAAGCGAATCGCACAAAACAGAATAGTTTTGGTTGTTTTGGGTTTTGTGGAGAAAGCGATGGTTTAATGGGTAGTCTGCGCTGAAGTCGTCAGCGTGTCGAGCAGTCGGGCGCACCCCTCCTCCAACATGTCGAGCACCAACTCGAAACCGTCGTGTCCCTCGTAATAGGGGTCGGGAACATGGTCGTAGTCGCGACGCTCGAAAAATTCGCGCATGCGGAAGATTTTCTCGGCCAGGTGGCGCGACGGAGCCAAGCGGTGCACGGCCTCGTAGTTGTAGTCGTCCATGACGACGATGCGGTCGAAACGGTCAAAATCCTCGCTGCGCAGTTGGCGCGCGTGATGGGTAAGTTGATAGCCGCGGGCTGCTGCCGCACGACGCATACGCGGGTCGGGAAGTTCGCCGCGATGACCGCCGTAGGTGCCGGCCGAGTCGGTCTCGATGTGATTTTCCAGCCCAGCCGCCTCGACCTGTCGGCGAAAAATCTCCTCGGCGGCCGGTGAACGGCAAATGTTCCCGAGGCAGACAAACAAGATGCGTTGTTTCATGTTAAAAAGAGGTGCTTAACGATTAAAAATCGAGGCCGAAACTGATGCTGTATGTGTTGCGCAGCAGGGTCTCCTTCTCGGCCAGCAAGTAGGCAAAATCGACCCGAAGATGCAGCAGACGAATGCCTGCACCAAGCGAGGCAAAACTGGGGTAATAGAAGTCGCGTTCGCCAAAGTGATAACCGGCACGCAGCTGAATGAGCTGCATGAGGTTGTACTCGGCACCCACTGCGCATTGGAATCCGCGCACGGCCGATGGCATAAAGCAGTAACCGATGTCGGCGCCGAAGGTCAGTTGGTGGGCATCCGAGAAGAATGTTTCGAGGGCAACGCCTGCCTGACTCTCCATCGGTAAATCGTAATTCGTATCGTCGAGAAAAGCCCCCAGATTGGCGAGTTTGGCACCCACGCGCAACAAGGCGTATTGCCCCAATCCCGAAACGGGGTGTTGCCAGACGATACTCACGTCGGCAGCCAGCGCTTCGGCCTTTTCGTCGTGGCGTTTGAGCTGCATGTAGCGTCCGACGATACCCACCGCCCACTCTTCGCCCAAACGGCGTGTGTAGCCCAGATCGAGGGCTGAATCACGATTTCCCGTTTCGCGCAGGTATTGCCGCCAGCCGGCCTGTATCTGGTTGTAGCCGCCAAGGCGCCAATGGCCCGATACGGCGTAGTAGTCGAAGTCGCTCTGCCCGTAATAGGAGGTGGAGAATTTGACCGGAGCTGCCACAAAAGCGGCTGTGGCCGCATTGTTGTAGATGTTGTGTGCGCCTCCCACGGAGGTCATGCTCACGCCGCCCATGCCAAGTACCTGAGGGTCGATGGTCGGGAAGAGCGCCTCTTGGGCCTGGGTTGTCAAGGCGCAGAGTGCGCCGACGAGCAATGTTGCGATTCGTTTCATGGCATTCGCGTGTGTTGTGTTGCAGCACAAAAGGCGTTCCGATAGCCCGCAGTTGTGCAATCTTTGTCAATAAATTCAGGGCGAAGATAGCGATTTTTCTTAAATTTATCACGACATTTGCTCGCAAAACAACAACAACTATTCGGAAGATGAAAAAGGATGCAATGGTATTCGATTTAATCGAACGTGAGCGCAGTCGTCAGATGCACGGCATCGAATTGATTGCTTCGGAGAACTTTGTGAGCGAACAGGTCATGGCCGCCATGGGCTCGGTGCTGACCAATAAATACGCCGAGGGCTACCCTGCCGCTCGCTACTATGGTGGCTGCGAGGTGGTCGACGAGGTGGAGAAACTGGCCATCGAGCGCATCTGCCGTCTCTATGGAGCCGAGTATGCCAACGTGCAACCCCACTCGGGCGCACAGGCCAACATGGCGGTATTCTTTGCCGTGATGCAGCCCGGTGACACCTTCATGGGGCTCGATTTGGCCCACGGCGGCCACCTCTCACACGGCTCGTTGGTCAACTTCTCGGGCAAATATTTCAAGGCCGTGGGCTACCAGCTCGACGAGGCCACCGGTATGATTGACTACGACCGCAT
>CAZTCM010000064.1:0-9020 GCA_964612285.1 uncultured Alistipes sp. | reverse complement strand
GTACACGGTGGCTTGGAGGGGGAGTGCGCCCTCTGCTTCTCGTCGGAGTACGACCTCACGACGATTGATGTGCTGTTTCTCTGCTCGGCACATGGGCAGAGTTCGGTCTGGATGGCCGAGCATCCCCTGCCCGAGGGGGTGAAGGTCATCGACCTGGCGCAGGATTTCCGCGACGAGCACGACGGATTTGTCTATGGCCTGGCCGAGTGGCAGCGCGAGAAGATTGCCTCGGCCGAGCGCATCGCCAACCCGGGATGCTTTGCCACAGCCATCCAACTGGCACTGCTGCCACTGGCCGCCGAGGGGCTTCTGACCGACGAGGTGCACATCACGGCCATCACCGGCTCGACGGGTGCGGGCGTAAAACCCTCGGCCACGACCCATTTCAGCTGGCGCGACTCGAACATCTCGATTTACAAGGCCTTCACGCATCAACACCTGCACGAAATCGGACGCAACCTGCGTCTGCTGCAACCCTCGTTCGAGGCCGATATCAACTTCGTGCCGATGCGCGGCGACTTCACGCGCGGCATTCTGGCTAGCGTCTACACCACTTGTGCCCTCACGGCCGAGGAGGCCACAGCGCTCTATCGGCGCTACTACGCTGCGGCGGAGTTCACCTTTGTCACCGAGCGGGCCCTCGACCTGAAACAGGTGGTCAACACGAACAAGGCATTGGTGCAGGTGGCCAAATACGGCGATAAACTGCACATCACGACCGCCATCGACAACCTTTTGAAGGGGGCCTCGGGGCAGGCGGTCGAGAACATGAACCGCATCTTCGGGCTCGACCCGCGGTGTGGATTGAACCTCAAAGCATCGGTATTTTAACATGGAACTTTTCAACGTATACAGCCTCTACCCGTTGGAGCCGGTGCGTGGTGCAGGCAACCACGTCTACACGGCCGACGGCACAGAATACCTCGACCTCTACGGAGGCCATGCCGTCATCTCGATCGGCCATGCCCACCCGACCTATGTGCGGGCCTTGCAGGAGCAGGTGGCCCGCATCGGGTTCTACTCAAACTCGGTCGCGAACTCGCTACAACAGCAGTTGGCCGACCGCCTGGGGGCACTCTCGGGGTATGACGACTACCGCCTTTTCCTCTGCAACTCGGGGGCCGAGGCAAATGAAAACGCCTTGAAGATTGCCTCGTTCCAGACGGGCCGTGAGCGTGTGCTGGCCTTCACGAAGGCCTTCCACGGACGCACCTCGGGAGCCGTAGCCGCTACGGACAATCCGAAGATTGTCGCCCCCTTCAATCGCACCGACAAGGTGGAGTTTGTGGCGCTGAACGACCTCGAAGCGGTCGGTGAGCGCCTCCGCACCAAGCAGTTTGCCGCCGTGTTGATTGAGGGTATTCAGGGGGTGGCCGGCATCCATCTGCCGACCGATGATTTCCTCCGCGAGTTGCGCACGCTCTGCACCGAGACCGGCACCCAGCTCATCCTCGACGAGATTCAGTCGGGCTATGGCCGCTCGGGCCGCTTCTTTGCCCACCAATACAGCGGGATTCGCCCCGACCTCATTACGATGGCCAAAGGGATGGGCAACGGCTTCCCGATTGGCGGGGTGCTCATCGCTCCGCACTTCGAAGCGTGGGGCGGCATGCTCGGCACCACGTTTGGCGGCAACCATCTGGCCTGCGCCGCGGCCATTGCCGTGCTCGATGTGATGCGCGAGGAGCGACTCATCGAGAATGCCGCCGAGGTGGGTGCCTACCTGCTCACGGCCTTGAAGCAACTCCCGCAACTCAAAGAGGTGCGCGGACGCGGTCTGATGATCGGCATGGAAATCGAAGGCTCGGCCTCGGAGTTCCGCAAGCGCCTGCTCTTCGAGGAGCACATCTTCACAGGGGGTGCCGGCGCGACCACCGTGCGACTGCTGCCGGCATTGAACCTCACGAAGAGACACGCCGACGAGTTCCTTGCAGCCCTGCAAAAATTACTGTAACCGCGCTGTTCTAACCCCGAAAACCTCCACCCCCGATGCGTAGAACCCGCCTCCTTTGGACACTCTGTCTGACGCTTTTGTGCGCTGTGGCCTATGCCCAAAGCACCGTCGGAGGTTTTCGTGCGCAGACCGAGCAGGCATTTCTCGACTATTACCGGCAAATCGGACTGCAAGAGAAGCTCTACCTCGTCACCGACAAACCCTATTACAGTGCGGGGGAGAGCATCTATTTCAGTGCCTTCCTGCTCCATCCCATCCGCTTTACGCCGGCGGTCGAGTCGTCGTTTCTCTATGTCGAATTAATCAGCGCCGACGGGCGGCTCGTCTCCCGCATGAAGGTTCGGGGAGAGCAGGGGCGTTTTGCCAATGCCCTTCCCCTCTCTGCCAAATTGGATGCGGGGCGTTATACGCTGCGTGCCTACACCAAGTGGATGAGCAACTTCGACGAGGCCTTTCTCTTTCACAAGGAGATTGAGGTGGGCAACTATATCGACGATGCCATCCAGACGTTGATCAGCTATGAGCTACTCGACGACCGCTCGGTGGTTGCCCGCATCACCTTGATGGACAACCTGCGCAAACGCCTGACCCATCAAGCGCTTGAATATACGCTCAAATTGCGCGGCAAGGCGAAGAGCTACCAATCGAAAAGCGATGCGAACGGCCTTGTCACGCTCAAATTCCGCCCCTCGAACAGTGCCGACGACTGCCTGCGTTTGAAGGTTTCGGCCAACAACCGCATCCTCGAACGCACGATTCAACTCCCCTCCTTCTCCGAAGATTTCTCGGTGCAATTCTTTCCCGAGGGGGGCAACCTCGTTGCCGGCATTCCCCAAACCGTCGCCTTCAAGGCCATCGGAGTCGACGGCAAATCGGTCGAGGTCGAGGGCTACATCTGTAACAGCAAACGCGATACGCTCTGCAACCTCCGCTCACACCACCGAGGGATGGGACTCTTTCTGTTGGCGGCCGAGCCCAACATGCGCTATACGGCCACCATCACCTCCGAGAAGGGGCTGACACGCACCTTCGATCTCCCGCCCGCCCTCTCTTCGGGCTGCACGGTACAGGTCAAGCGCGGAGGCGGTGATTTGCTGCTGATGAAGGTTGCAGCCACCCCCGATTACCCCGTTTCGCAGTTGGCCGCCGTCGTTCAATCACGCGGCGTTGTCGAGGCGGTCATCGAGGATGTGTCACGCCTGAAACGCATCTCGACGGCACGCATGAAGAGTGGCATCTCACTCATCTCGATTGTAGACAAGGAGCATCGGCAGATTGTCGCCGAGCGGTTGGTATTCATCGATAACCATCACTTCGCAACGGCCGACATCACCCCCGACAAAGCGACCTTCGCACCCCGTGAAAAGGTGTCACTCGATCTCCGCATCCGCAACAGCCGAGGGCTTCCCGTCGCGGGGCGGTTCGTGCTCTCGGTGACCGATGCCGAAGCGGTGCACCTCGACCCCGCCGACGAAACCATTTTCAGCTACCTGTTGCTCAGTTCCGACCTCAAAGGAAACATCGAGCGACCGGCCGAATACTTCGGTTCGAAGAGCAATCAGCAGGAGTTTCTCGACCTCATCATGCTCACGAACGGCTGGCGACGCTACGACGTGGGGAGCATTCTCCGAGGCGAGAGTCCCAAGCCGCGTTACGCCATCGAAACGACCCAGTACATCACAGGCAGCGTAACAGGTCTCTTCGGCAAAGCAAAGAATCCGAGCATTGCCATCTTCAAGAAGGGGGAGGAGATGCTCGGCCACTTCCCGCTCACGAACACCAACCGATTCAAGATTTCGGGCATCGACATGCCCGATACGGCCTACTATTTCATTCAGGCACTCAACCGCAAAGGGAGCAGCCGCTCGGTGGCCATTCGCATCGACCCCGAGACCTTCCCCTCGACCCACCTGCCGCTTCCGCGCCCCCATTTCCAAACCTACAAGCCCTCGATTACGGAGGAGCTGCTGATGGGAGCCAAAGAGAAGTACTACACCGAGGGCGGCATGCGCGTCATCGACATCGACGCGGTGGTGGTCACTGCCAAACGCGAAATCAACTACTCCTATTCGAGCGTCATCGACGGATTCAATTCGCTTGGTGACGAGCTGACCCACTACGCCTCGGTCTACGATGCGTTGCAGCGTTTCCGCCAACTCGAAGTCTTCGGTCGCGAGGTGCGCGTGCGCAAGAAGCGTCCCACCCCGACACTGCTGGCAGCAGACCCCGAAGAGGAGGATGCAGGCGAGAGCTCCGGCACCCTCGACGAGGAGGAGGGCCGAACGCCCGAGGTATTGATTAACGGAGCACCGGCCGACATCAGCGAACTCGACACCTACGCCATGGAGGACATCACCCGCCTCGCCTACCTCGATGCCCAAGAGGCAATGGGGATGAACGGACTGTCGTCCAACGGATTAATCATCATGGAGGTGCGCAACGGCGGCCGTCGCATCAACACCACCAACGAATCGATCGCCGAGGTCTTGCTGGGCGGATACTCGAAGCCCGCCGAGTTCTACGCACCGCATTACGAGGTGCCGACCGAGAGCCGCAAAAAAGACCTGCGCACGACGATTGCCTGGGAGCCTGATTTGCGCAGCAATGCAGAGGGAGCGGCTTCGTGCTCCTTCTGGACGGCCGACCTGCCCCACGACTATCAGGTGGTGCTCGAAGGAATCACCGACGAGGGCGAGTTGTGCCGCGCCACCTGTTCCTTGCAAGCCAAAGAGTAACAAAAACAACCGATACGATGAAAAAATTTACCTGTGTTGCCGACATCGGCAACCTGAACGAGGCTGTCGCCGAAGCGTTGGAGGTCAAGCGCGACCGCTTTGCCTACACCCACCTGGGACGCAACAAGACCCTCTTGATGCTCTTCTTCAATTCGAGTCTTCGCACCCGCCTCTCGACCCAGAAGGCGGCCATGAATCTCGGCATGAACGTCATGGTGCTTGATGTAAACCAGGGGGCCTGGAAGCTCGAAACCGAGCGCGGCGTCATCATGGATGGCGATAAACCCGAGCACCTGTTGGAGGCCATTCCGGTGATGGGCTCCTATTGCGACATCATCGGCATCCGCTCCTTCGCCCAATTCCGCGACAAGGCCGAGGATTACGAGGAGCGCATCTTGGAGCAGTTCATCCGCTATTCGGGCCGTCCGGTCTTCTCGATGGAGGCCGCCACGCGACACCCGTTGCAGAGTTTTGCCGACCTGATTACAATCGAGGAGCACAAAACCGTCGCCCGTCCGAAGGTCGTATTGACGTGGGCTCCCCACCCCAAGGCGTTGCCGCAGGCGGTGCCCAACTCCTTTGCCGAGTGGATGAATGCCACGGACTACGACTTCGTGATTACCCATCCCGAGGGGTATGAGTTGGACCCGCAATTTGTCGGTGGGGCGAAAGTCGAATACGACCAACGCAAAGCCTTCGAGGGGGCCGATTTCATCTATGCCAAGAATTGGGCTGCCTATGCCGACCCGAACTACGGCCGTGTGCTCTCGACCGACCGTGCGTGGACGGTCGATGCGGAGAAGATGGCGCTGACGAACAACGCCTACTTCATGCACTGTCTGCCCGTGCGTCGCAACATGATTGTGACCGACGAGGTGATTGAGTCGGAGCGTTCACTCGTGATTCCCGAGGCGGCCAATCGTGAGATTTCGGCTACGGTAGTCTTGAAACGCTTGCTGGAAAACCTGTAAACAATGGAGCAGATTACGGTCATCAAAATTGGCGGCAACGTCATCGACAATCCGGAGGCCCTCGACCGCTTTGTGGGCGATTTGGCCGCGATGAAGGGGGCGAAAATCCTGATTCATGGCGGCGGAAAGTTGGCTACACGCATGGCCCAGCGCTTGGAGATTCCGGTGCAAATGGTCGAGGGGCGGCGCATCACCGACAAGGCCACACTCGACATCGTGACGATGGTCTATGCCGGTCTGGTCAACAAGCAGATTGTCGCTGCGCTGCAAGCTCGCGGGTGCAATGCCCTCGGTCTCTCGGGGGCCGATGGGAACATCGTCCGTGCCCACCGTCGTGCCGCCGCGCCCATCGATTACGGATTTGTGGGGGATATTGACGCGGTGGACAGCGCCCTGTTGACAACCCTCTTGGAGGCGGGTATCACACCGGTCTTCTCAGCCATCATGCACGACGGCAAGGGGTCGCTCCTGAACTGCAACGCCGACAGCGTGGCAACCGCCGTTGCACTGGGTGCGGCGGCCATCGCCCCGACCGATCTGGTCTTCTGCTTCGAGAAACGCGGGGTGCTGCGCAATGCCGAAGACGAGGATTCGGTCATCGCGCGCATCACGGCCGAGAACTACACCTCGTTGAAGGCCGAAGGGGCCGTGACGGGGGGCATGATTCCGAAAATTGAAAATGCCTTGAAAGCCGTGGAGCGGGGGGTACGCAGCGTGCGCATCAAGCATGCCGACGACCTGCTTGGCGATGCAGGCACCACCATCGAAGCCCATTCACCAACACAACCATGAAGCCTACGACCCAAGAAGCCGTTGAGCTGTTGCGCCAATTGATAGCCACCCCCTCGCATACGCGCGAAGAGGGGGCGACTGCCGACCTTCTCGCCACCTTTTTCGAGGAGCACGGCCTGGCCGTCGAGCGACTTCACAACAACCTGATTGTCCGCACAGCCCGCCACCGAGCCGAACTGCCGACCCTGCTGCTCAACTCGCACCACGACACGGTGCGCCCCGCAGCCACCTATACGCGTGACCCCTATGCCCCAACCCTCGACGAGGGGGTTCTCTACGGCCTTGGGGCCAACGATGCAGGAGCTTCGCTCGTGGCATTGGTCGAGACTTTCCTGCACTATGAGAAACAGCCGCTCCCCTTCAACCTCCTGCTGATACTCTCGGCCGAGGAGGAGTGCGGAGGCGAGCATGGCATGCGGGCCCTGATGTCGTACTATGCCGACCAAATCACCATGGCGATTGTGGGCGAGCCAACCTCCTTGCAGGCGGCTGTCGCCGAGCGCGGTCTGGTGGTCTTGGATTGCGAGGCACATGGGCGCAGTGGCCACGCAGCGCGTGGCGAAGGGGTGAATGCCCTCTATATCGCCCTCGACGACATCCAAACGCTGCGCTCGCTGCGCTTTGCACGCGAATCGAAGGTGCTGGGACCGATTCAACTGACGGCCACCATGATGCAGTGTGGCACGCAACACAACGTCGTGCCCGACTCGTGTCGCTTTGTGGTCGATTGCCGCACGACCGACGCCTATACCAACGAAGAGATGGTCGAGGAGTTGCGCAAGGTGTTGCGCAGCGAGGTGGCCCCCCGTTCGACCCGTATTCGCGCCTCGGTCATCGACGCAGAGCATCCGTTGGTACGCGCCGCCGTACAGGCCGGCGCCGAAACCTTCGTATCGCCCACCACCTCCGACCGCACGCTGATGCCCTTTCCGGCCTTGAAAATCGGGCCGGGCGACTCGGCGCGCTCCCACACCGCAGACGAATATATCTTGGTAGCGGAAATAGAAAAGGGCATTGATATCTATATAAAAATTATTGAAAATCTTGCAGCAGAATATGGCAACTAAACTTTGGGACAAGGGCTTTGACACCAATGCCCTCGTAGAAGATTACACGGTCGGCAACGACCAGGAGCTCGACATGCGTCTGGCACGCTACGATGTCGAGGGGTCGCTGGCCCACATCCGCATGCTCGAATCCATCGGCCTGCTGACGGCCGACGAGCTGACGACGCTCGTTGCCGGCTTGGAGCAGATTGCCGCCGAGATTGAGCGCGGCGAGTTCTGCATCGAACCCGAATCGGAGGATATCCACTCGCAAGTCGAGTTACTCCTGACGCGCCGTCTGGGCGATGTGGGGAAGAAGATTCACTCGGGGCGCTCGCGCAACGACCAGGTGTTGGTCGATTTGAAACTCTTTTTGCGCGAGGAGTTGCGCACCCTGGCCGGCGCGGTTCGCTCGCTTTTCGACCGCCTGCAAGCCCTCTCCGAACAACACAAGGAGGTGCTGATGCCGGGCTACACCCACCTGCAAATCGCCATGCCCTCGTCGTTCGGGCTATGGTTTGGCGCCTATGCCGAGACGCTTGTCGACGACATGCGCCTGCTGGTGGCCGCCTATGACATCGCCAACCAAAATCCGCTCGGTTCGGCGGCCGGCTATGGCTCGTCGTTCCCGCTCAACCGCACAATGACGACCCAATTGCTCGGTTTCGAGACACTGCACTACAACGTCGTAGCCGCACAAATGAGCCGCGGCAAGAGCGAACGTGCCGCTGCCAATGCTATGGCAGCCGTTGCTGCTACCGTGGGGCGCATGGCGATGGATTTGTGCCTGTTCATGAGCCAGAATTTCGGCTTTGTGAAACTGCCCAACAGCCTCACGACCGGCTCGTCGATTATGCCCCACAAGAAGAACCCCGATGTCTTCGAAATCATGCGTGGCCGCTGCAACCGGCTGCAAGCCCTGCCGAACGAGATGGCATTGCTGCTCACGAACCTCCCCGTGGGGTATCACCGCGAGATGCAGTTGCTGAAAGATATCCTCTTCCCTGCAACCACCGAGCTGCGCAAAACGCTCGAAATGGCCGATTTTATGTTAGCAAACCTCTCGGTCAACGAGCAGATTCTCGACGATGCGAAATACGACTACCTCTTCACGGTCGAGGATGTTAATCGACTGGCGTTGGAGGGGATGCCCTTCCGCGAAGCCTATCGCACGGTGGGGATGCAGGTCGAGCGCGGCGAGTACCACCCTTCGCGCACGGTCAACCACACCCACGAGGGGAGCATCGGAAACCTCTGCACAGCCGAAATCCGCGCCAAGATGGAGCGCGTGATGGCCTCGCTCGCCTAAACAGCGACCCGTCACAAAATACGGGGAGCGCGTCCAACAACTTTTTGGGCGCGCTCCTTTTTTGTCAGAGGTTGTATAAAAAACGCTTACTCCTGAATAAAACTTTTCAAGGTGGCAATCTCCTCGGCCCAGCGGCTCTCATCGGGGGTTTCGAGGATGAGCGGAATCCCCTGAAAACGGGCATCGGTGAGGATGTAGCGGAAGCACTCCCAC
>CAZTCM010000063.1:0-9166 GCA_964612285.1 uncultured Alistipes sp. | reverse complement strand
CGATGGGCGGTGCCAAGGGCGGCTCGGACTTCGACCCCAAGGGCAAATCCGACCGCGAGGTGATGCGCTTCTGCCAAGCCTTCATGACCGAATTGTGGCGCCACATCGGCCCCGAGACCGACGTGCCGGCCGGTGACATCGGCGTGGGTGCCCGCGAGGTGGGCTACCTCTATGGCATGTACCGCAAATTGGCCCGCGAGAATACGGGTGTGCTGACCGGCAAGGGAATGACCTTTGGCGGTTCGCTGATTCGCCCCGAGGCAACGGGCTTTGGTGCCGTCTACTTCCTGGTGCAGATGCTCGCCGAGCAGGGGATGGAGATTGCCGGAAAACGCATCGCCATCTCGGGCTTCGGCAATGTGGCCTGGGGTGCCGCGAAGAAGGCCACCGAGCTGGGTGCCAAGGTGGTCACCATCTCGGGTCCCGACGGCTATATCTACGACGAGGCGGGCCTCGACGAGGAGAAGATTGCCTACATGCTCGAATTGCGTGCTTCGAACAACGACGTGGTGGCCCCCTATGCCGAGCGATTTGCCGGAGCGAAGTTCATCGCCGGTCGCAAGCCGTGGGAGGTGGCGGTGGATATTGCCATGCCGTGTGCCACGCAAAACGAGCTTGGCCGCGAGGATGCCAAGCAACTCCTGGCCAACGGCGTGAAGATTGTGGCCGAGGTGTCGAACATGGGTTGTCGTCCCGAGGCAATCGAGGCTTTCATCGAGGCGAAGATTCCCTATGGCCCGGGCAAGGCGGTCAATGCCGGTGGTGTAGCGACGTCGGGTTTGGAGATGACGCAGAATGCGCAGAAGCTGAATTGGACGGCCGAGGAGGTGGATGCCAAACTGCATCAGATTATGACCTCGATTCATACCGCCTGCCTCGAATATGGCACCGAGAGCGACGGCTACATCAACTACATGAAAGGGGCCAATATTGCCGGCTTCATGAAGGTGGCCAAGTCGATGGTCGAGCAGGGCATCTTATAACCTTGTTTTTGAGGTAAGAACACCCTCCGGTTATACCCTTCTGACAAAGAGAGCGTATCCGAAAATGTCGGATACGCTCTCTTGTCTTTTGTTATCGTTTGCGTTGCGTCAGTGTCAGCACGATATCTCCGCCAATGGCTAGGAGTGATGTCAGGCCGATGACCGCCACCCAATCCTGCCACGGCAGCGGCGTGCAGCGGAATACCTCCCCGCCCAACTCCACGATGAGCAGCTGCCCGATGAAAATCAGCAACAGAATGCCGAAAAACTCGCGACACCCTTTGAGTTGCGTGAAGGCCGAGTGACGCGCCTCGAACCGCTTGGCGTTGAACATGTTCCAGAATTGCAGGAAGATGAAGGTCGAGAAGAAGAGGGTCAGCTGATGCAGCGTGGGGGTTCCCCAGGCGAAGAGCATCCCGAGCAGTACCGCAATCATCACTGCGCCGCACCCCAGAATCATGCGCCCCATGGCGCGTGTAACGATAAACTCCTCACGCGGTCGCGGACGCTCGCGCATCACCTCCTGCGAGGGGGGCAGCGAGGCCATGGCCATGGCCGCAAAGGTATCCATGATGATGTTCACCCAAAGAATCTGTACCACCGTGAGCGGCATCTCCGAGCCGGCAATGGCGCTCACCAGACAGATGACGATGGCTGCAAAGTTGATGGTGAGCTGGAAGAGCACGAAACGCTGGATGTTGCGGTAGAGCGAACGCCCCCACATCACGGCCGTCGCAATCGAGGCAAACGAATCGTCGAGCAGCGTGATGTCCGAGGCCTCCTTTGCCACGGCTGTGCCCGAGCCCATCGAGAGTCCCACGTTGGCAAAGTTCAGTGCCGGCGCATCGTTCGTGCCGTCGCCCGTCACGGCCACCACCTCGCCGCGGCGTTGCAGCAGTTGCACCAGCCGCTGCTTGTCGAGCGGGCGGGCACGCGAGAGTATCTTCAACCGATCGATGCGTTCGAGCAGTTCTTCGTCGCTTGCCGCAGCAAACTCGGGCCCCGTCATGCGGCAACTCTCGTCGTCGTTTGCGTCGTCCCACAACCCGATTTGGCGGGCAATCTCACACGCCGTGGCGGCCGTATCGCCCGTGACAATCTTGATGGCGATGCCGGCATCGAGACACGTTTGCACGGCGGGCGGCACATCCTCACGCACGGGGTCGGCGATGGCCACGATGGCTTCCAACTGCAACGAGGTGTGGGCAATGGCTTCGGCCACCTCCTCTTCGTCAGTCGGGGCATAGGCGATGGCCAGCGTGCGCATGCCGCGCTGCTGAAAGTCGAGCAACTGCTGCTCCACCGCAGCCCGATTTCCCACCTCGGCGCACATCGCCAGCACAATCTCGGGGGCCCCCTTCACACAGAGCAGCTGCTTGCCGCCGAGTGCACTACGAATCACCGTAGCCATATACTTCGTGTGGGTCGAGAAGGTTTGGCGCGAGCGGATGGTCGCCTCATCGCGCAACAGGTGGTAGTCGAAGCCCGTCTGCTGCATGTAGTGCAGCAGGGCCCCTTCGGTCGAACTTCCCAACACGCGCCCCTCGCCATCGAGGAAGGCGGTCGAGTTGAGGGCGATAATCTCTGCAAATTGGTGCTCGGAGAGGGCTCCATAACGCACCATCTCGGCCACATGCATGCGGTTTTGGGTCAGCGTGCCGGTCTTGTCGGTACAGATGACCGTCACGGCCCCCATTGTCTCGCAGGCGTGCATCTTGCGCACCAGGTTGTTGGTTCGCAGCATGCGACGCATCGACATGGCGAGCGACAAGGTGATGGACATCGGCAACCCCTCGGGCACGGCCATCACGATGATGGCCACCGACAACATGAAGAGATGAAGAATGGTTTCGACAATCTCCAACCACCCCTGTTCGAGCAGTGCCTGGGCAAAGATACCCTTCAAGAGCAGGATGCCGAAGATGGCTACCGCCAGGCCGATACCGATTTTCCCGATGAGCTGCGAGAGGTGCTCCAATTGGCGGTTCAGCGGGGTCTGCTCGCCACTTGCGACCGTCGCCTGCTCGGTGACGCGCCCTGCCTCGCTATGGTCGCCCACGGCCGTAATCACCATACGCCCATACCCGTCTGTAACGGTGGTGCCACGCAGTGCGTGGTTGGTGGGGTAGGTCGCCTCGGGGTCGAATTGGGCAGGGTCGGCACTCTTTTCGGTCTCGGGCTCGCCCGTGAGGGTCGATTCGTTGATGCGCAGCGACACGCTCTCGACCAATTCGCCATCGGCCGGAATCGTCTCGCCACACTCGATGTAGACCAAATCGCCCACCACTACCTCGCGGCGCGGAATCTCGCACATCACCCCTCCGCGCATCACCTTCACGGGGATGTCGTCGTTGACGCTGTTCAGCCTTCGGAAACGTCGCTGGGCATCCCACTCGAACCAGAAACCGACGCAGGTGGCCAAAATGATGGCCGAGATGATGCCGATGGATTCGGTCAGGTCACCCTCGATGCAGCCGATGATGAGCGAGAGGGCTGCCGCGAAGAGCAGAATACGAATAATCGGGTCACGGAACTTCTCGATGAAGAGCTCCCACGCCGAGTTATCTTTGGCGGGGGTCAATACGTTGGCGCCATGTTTGGTGCGACTCTCTTCGATCTGTTGGGGGGTCAGTCCCTCTGGATTGTAGGCAATCATCGGTACAACTTACTTATTGAATGAAAATTGGCGGGTCGAGGCATCGAGGCGGATGGCGATGAAGAGCAGCGTCGTGAAGGCGATGAGCGACGATCCTCCATAACTCATGAAGGGGAGCGGAATGCCCATCACCGGCATCAGACCCACCGTCATGCCGATATTGACCAGCACATGGAATAGCAAAATCGAGGCGACGCAATAGCAATAGATGCGCCCGAAGGGCTCCTCCTGCCGCTCGCCCATCCGCATCAGGCGCAGGATGAGCAGACACAGCAGCCCCAGAATAAACGACGTGCCCAAAAATCCCCACTCCTCGCCCACGGCGCAGAAGATGAAGTCGGTGTGTCGTTCGGGCACAAAGCCGTTTTTGATTTGGGTTCCTGCCAGGAAACCCTTACCGAAGAACCCTCCCGATCCGATGGCAATCTTTGCCTGATTGACGTTGAAGTCGGCACCGCTCGGGTCGTTGATGATACCCAGGAAACTCAGGATGCGCTCCCGCTGATGTGCCTTCAACACCGAGTTGAAGAGGTAGTCGGTCGTCGGCAGGAAGATGATCGAGCCGACGAAGAGTGCCAACGTGAGGAAGGTCGAGGCGAGGTTGGCGCGGAAGGCGTAGACGGCCACCCCTGCCGAGGCGATGATGCTCACCACGAGCAGTGCCAGATAACCATCCACCACCCCGGGGGCGATGAGTGCACTGACCATAAAGAGCAGCAACGCCGCCAAAAAGAGCGTCGCCAGGAAGATGATACGCGAACGAATCTGCCCGCTGACCATCATCTCCGAGCCGACACAAATCAGCAGCAACAGCACGAGCAGGGCCATCGGTGAGAGCAGGAACGAGGCGATGAAGAGTGCCGCCACGAGCAGGATGGGGATGCAGAGCCACTTGTTCAACCCCTCGCGGTAGAAGACGAAGAGGAACGAGCCGAGCACGATACCCGAGCCGGTGTCGTTTTGCAGGATGATGATAAAGAGCGGCAGGCAGATGATGAAGCCGATTTTCAGCAGGTCGCCGACGCGCGAGATGGAGAACGAATACTCACTCATGACACGCGCTACGGCCAGCGCCGTGGCTATCTTGGCAAACTCGACCGGCTGCACGCGGAACGAGCCGAACTCAAACCACGCTTTGGCACCGTTCACCTCCTTACCAAAGCAGAGAGTGGCCAGCAGCAGTACCAGACCTCCGATGTAGGCCGGATAGGCCCACATGTGGTAGTAGCGCTCGTCGAGCAGCAGCACGACCAGCCCCACGACCCATGCTGCCCCCATCCACACCAACTGCTTCATGTAGAAGTGCGAGAAGGCAAGGGGCTCGACGCTCGCCTCGTCGTACGAAGCGGCCGTGATGGAGAACCAGCCGGCAATGACGATGAGCAGGTAGAGCAGCACCGCCCAGCGGTCGACCCCGCCAAAGAGCGAATTGTAGCGATTACTTGTCATAGGCGGGGTAGAAAATCTTCATCTGTTTGATGCGTTTCAACAGCTCCGGACGACGAATCGTGTCCGTGAGGTACAACTCCTCGATGAGCGAGGCGATGGGCAGGGCTACCGAGGCACCAAAGCCGCCATTCTCGACATAGACCGAGATGGCAATCTTCGGGTTATCCTTCGGTGCAAACGAGAGGAAGGTCGAGTGGTCCTTGCCGCGCGGGTTTTGTGCCGTGCCCGTCTTGCCGCAGACATCATACCCCTCCAACTTCGCCGCTGTCGAGGTGCCGGCCACATTCACACCCTGCCACATACCCTCGACAATCGGTTCGAAGTGCTTCGGGTCAACCTTCGTGTAGTGACGCTCGTAGAAGCGGCTGTCGAGCGAGTCAGTCCCCTCGACGGCTTTGACGATGTGCGGGATGTAGTAGTAGCCGCGGTTGGCCACGATGGCTGCCAGGTTGGCCATTTGCAACGGTGTACAACCCAACTCGCCCTGGCCAATCGAGAGCGAAATGGTCGTCAGCGCATTCCACGAACCGCGATAACGCTTGTCGTAGAACGCACGGTCGGGGACATAGCCGTTGTTTTCGTCGAGGAAGTCCGAGCCGAGTTTACGCCCGAAGCCGAAACTCTCGACATACTCCTTCCACACGTCATAGCCATTCTTCACGCCGCCATACTTCTGATTCTCCAAGATGTCGCGGAAGACATAGCAGAAGTAGGCATTACACGACGTGGCAATCGCAAAACGCAGGTCGGCCGGCGAGGCGTGCTCGTGGCATCCGACATGCAGGCGGCCCACCGTATAACCCATGCGGCACGGATAGCGGGTCGAGGGGTGCAGTACCCCCTCTTGCAGCCCGATGAGGGCCTGCACCAATTTGAAGGTCGACCCCGGGGGATACTTCCCCTTCACGGCGCGGTTGAAGAGCGGGTTGCGCTTGTTGTGGAGCAGCTTCATGTAGTTGTTGCCGCGCTCGCGTCCCACCAACTCGTCGGGGTCGAAGGTGGGCGAGGAGACCATCATCAGAATCTCGCCGGTCGCGGGCTCGATGGCTACGGCAGCACCCACCTTGCCCTGCATCAACTCCTCGCCGAGGAGTTGCAGCCGTGCATCGATGGTGCTCACGAGGTTCTTGCCCGACACGGGCAGCGAGTCGTAGATGCCATCCATGTAGGAGCCCTTGATGGCTCCGTGTGTATCGCGTTCGAGGATGCGTACCCCCTTCTCCCCTTTGAGCACCGGCTCGTAGGCCGACTCTACGCCCGAGGTGCCATAATAGTCGCCCGGACGGTATTCGGGGTGGCGTTTGAGGTAGGAGGCCGACACCTCGCCCACATCCCCCAGCAGGTTGCCCCCCACACTCAGCGGGTAGTAGCGCGCCGTGCGGTAAACGGTGTGGAATCCGCGGAAGTTGCCCACGTCGAGACGCAACTTATCCTCCTTATTGACATAGTTGGTCACCAGCATCGGCTTTCGCGGTGCCATGCGGGCATTGGCCAGCTGGCGGCGCAGGCGCTCCTTCGAGATGTTTACGATGTTGCACAACTTGGCCGTGTCGAAGCCGCGCTTATCCATCTCGCGATAGACCACCATCAGGTCGTAACACTCGCGACTTTGAGCCAGGTAGGCCCCCCGACGGTCGAACACCTCGCCGCGGGGCGGATACTGCACCTCGCGGCTCATCACATTCGTGCGGGCCAACTCCTTGTACTGGGTGTCGAAGAGCTGAATGTAGGCGATACGCGCCCCCAGCACTCCGAAGATAAAGAGCACGACCAGTTGCAACGTGCGCATACGCGCAAAACCTTCCCGACGATCAATCATAGCATCTTCGCATTTGTACCGAGCGAGGTCGAGAAGAGCCGTTCGGTGAATCCGGTAATGAGCAACGTGCCACAGCTGCTGACGACGATGCGCAGCAGCGTGCGGGGCAGGTGATACCACGAGAGGGCTTCGAGCGAGAAGAAGAGCGTGTGGTGAATCAGCACGACCATCACCGCATAGTACCAAAAGAGTTGACGCCCCATTCGTTCGGGCGAGGGGATGCCGTCTTCGCGCATATCCTCACGCGACGAGAGGAGGTGGATGATGTTGCGACGCAGGAAGACCACGGGCAGTGTGGCAATGGTGTTGATGCCGGCTACCCCCATCGTGGCATCCATCACCACGCCGGTCAGCAGCCCCAGTCCCAATAGGGCAATGGCCGGAGTTTCGAGCGGCAGCAGTAGCAGAAAGATGAGGTAGACCAGCGGACAGAAGTAGCTGCTGATGGCGAGGTTGTTGAAGAGAAATATCTGCAACAACGCAAGCGCCAGAAAGAGAATCAGGTAGGAGGGTATGCGATGCATGGTCTAATGGCTTTTTTCAATTTCGCGAATCGTTTCGCTCTGTTGCAGTTGTTCGATTTCGGCCAGGTCGAGGTTTTCGATCAGCACCAGGTTGTTCATCGTCGTGAGGTCGGCTGCCAACCGCACACGCACCGTATAGGAGGTTCCCACTTCGTCGAGCGTCGCCTCCTCCACCGTGCCAATCAACATCCCCTTCGGGAAGTAGGGCTCGAAGCCGGTTGTCACGATGCGGTCGCCCGCTTTCGGCTCGGCATATTTGGGCAACTCTTCGAGCAGAACGTGGTGGGGCGAGCGCTCATCCCAGCTGAGCGACCCATAGTGGTTGCCCCCTTCGATCGAACCGCTGGCGCGGAAGGCGCGACTCAATATCGAGACCGCCACGGCGTAACGCTCCGAGCAGTCTACCACATAACCGGCAATTGCCCCCTCGGGGGTGGTCACCGCCATGCCGCTCAACACGCCGTCGCCACGACCGCGATTCAGCAGGATGTAGTTGCGGGCGCGTCCCACCGAGTTACTCACCACCGAGGCGACCAACATGTGGTATTTCGACGAGCCGAGCATCGTGAGTTCATCGGCCAGCTGCTGCTTGATGGCGGCCTCCTCGTAGTGCGCCAACTGCTCTTCGAGCTGCGCGATGCGACGGGTCAGCTGCCGATTTTCGCGCCCCAGCGAGAAGAAGTTCCCCACTCCCGTCACGGCACGATGCAGCCCGCCCACCACGCGGTTCGACTGCACGAGCAGTCGCGCCTCGGTATAGGCTGTCGAGCGCGCGTAGTAGTTCAGCGCAATCAGCTCCAACAAGACGAAGAGCACGGCCACATAGACCGTTCGGATAAATTCGGCGAGTTTACGCATCTCCTCAGAAAAGAGTTGCGGGCTTCGGCAAGCTCGCAACTCCTCTTTTGTGTGTTATCGTATCAGGAACGAGAAACGGTTGAAGTTCTTCAACGCGATGCCTGTACCGCGCACGATGGCACGCAACGGGTCTTCGGCGATGTGTACCGGAATGCCTGTCTTCTCGTGCAGACGACGGTCCAATCCCTTGATCAGGGCGCCGCCACCGGTCAGGTAGATGCCGTTCTTCACGATGTCGGTGTACAACTCGGGGGGCATCGACTCCAACACCTTCATCAGGGCGTCGTCGAGCTTGACGATCGACTTTTCGAGGGCGCAGGCAATCTCGCTGTACGAGAGCGATACGGTCTGTGGCAGTGCCGTCAGCATGTTGGGAGCCGTCACCACATAATCCTCGGGCTCCTCTTCGAGCATCGTCATGGCGGCGCCGATGCTGTGTTTGATGGCTGCGGCCGTGCGCTCGCCGATGCGGATGCTGTGCTGCTGGCGTACATAGCTCTGAATGTCGGTCGTGAAGACGTCGCCGGCCACATTAATCGACTCCGAGCAGACAATGCCGCCCAGCGAGATGCAGGCAATCTCCGACGTACCGCCACCGATATCGATGACCATGTGCCCCTCGGGAGCCTCCACATCCAGACCGGCACCCAGTGCGGCCGCCATCGGCTCGTAGATCATGTAGACCTCACGGCCGCCGGCATGCTCGGCCGAGTCGCGCACGGCGCGAATCTCGACGTTGGTCGAACCCGACGGGATGCAAATCACCATGCGCAGCGAGGGGGCAAACAGCGATCCGGTGGTCTTCACCTTCTTAATCAGGCTGCGCAGCATGAGCTCCGTGGCGTTGAAGTCGGCAATCACACCCTCTTTGAGCGGG
>CAZTCM010000062.1:0-9205 GCA_964612285.1 uncultured Alistipes sp. | reverse complement strand
GCCGCGGCGCGTATTCTTGAAGCGCACCTCGAAGATGTCGGTCGGACGCGTATCGGGATAGTCGGCGAGCCAATCCCCCTCGTGGAGTTTGAAACACCCTTCGGCAACCTGGGCCTCGGGGCCAAATTCCCCCTCAAAGAAGGAGCAACCACGCCCCACCTGGGGCCGGCCGCAGCAGGCTGTGGTCTTATCGTGATTCTGTTCGAAATCCATAGTGGTCGGTATATTTGGCGTAAAGATACGAAAAGAAATTCAAAATGTAGAATTCAGAAATCAAAATTATAAGGCAAAATCGATTCTCGAAACCATGCGCAGCAAGCGAGCCGGCATTGGCTGTTACAACCGACGGATGGTGCAGCGAATACGCCACATCATCAGCACGGCGGCCACCGAAAGCCCCACCGAGTAACTCAAAAAGAAGCCCGCAGCCCCCATTCCGCAGGTAAAACCGAAGAGATAGCCCGACGGCAGGTTCAGCAGCCAATAAGCGACAAAGGCGATGGGCATGATGATTTTCACATCCTGCAACCCGCGCAGAATCCCCACCGAGATGTTCTGCATGCCATCCCACAGTTGGTAGAGGGCCACATAGAACATCATGTCGGCCGTCAGGCGAATGACCTCCTCGTTGTCGGTAAACAGACGCGGAATGTCGTGGCGAAAGAGGATGAAGAAGAGCGATGCCAGCAGGCACCACGCCAACACCAGGTGGTAGGTCGCCTTGGTGGCCAGTTTGAGTTCGGGAATATTACGCGCACCATAGCAGTGCGAGATACGAATCGTCGCCGCCGAGCCGATGGAGAGAATCACCATGAAGGCACAATTGCCCAGCGTGATGGCGATTTGATTGGCCCCGAGCGACTCGGTGCCGAGCCACCCTATCATGATACCCGTACCGACAAAGGCCGAAGATTCGAGCAGCATCTGCGCCGCAATCGGCAATCCGATGGTGAGCAGGCGGCGCACCTTATCCCATGCCAGGCGGCCGATGCTCAGCCCTTGCAGGTAGGGGGCATACCCCTTGTGGCGCACAAAGTAACCTATCACCAGCACCGCCGACAACACACGCGACAAGGTCGTTGCCAGACCGGCACCTGCGATGCCGAGTTCGGGCAGCCCCCAGCGACCATAGATGAGCAGCCAGTTGAAGAAGATGTTCAGCAGATTGGCCACCACCGTAATCACCATCACGGTTTTCGTGTTGCCCACCCCTTCGAGGAACTGCTTGAAGGCATAAAAGAGCAGCATGAAGGGGACACTGTATGCCAACATGCGGATGTAGGGAATGGCCCCATCGACCACCTCGACGGGCTGCCCCATGTGGTAGAGCAGCGGATTGATGAAATATTGCACCAAGCCGATGACGACGCCGAGGGTCGTATAAAACAAGATGGCGTTATGGAAAAGGTATTTCGACTCCTCGCGGTCACCCTGCACATAGCGTTCGCCAATGAGCGGGGTCAATCCCAACGCGATACCGATGCACCCGATGAGAAAGATGAACGAGATGGAGCTGCCAAACGACACGGCGGCCAACGGAATGGGGTCGGCACCACCATATTGCCCCACCATCACCGTGTCGGCCAGCTGCGTCAGCATCTGTCCGACCTGGGTCAGCACGACCGGCAACGAGAGTTGCAGGTTGCGGCGGTATTGCTCTTTATAGGTGGCAAAAAATCCCATACGACAACGACCCGACATCAAAAGTAAACTTCATGGAAAGGGGCCTCGCCAATCTGTGCAGCACGCCGCGAAAAGTTCCCGCGATACATTCCCTTCCCCACCAGGTAGTAGTGCTCGGCCGCCTCGGCCAAGACCAGAAAATCGAGGAAGGTCTTCGTGTGAACCGCCATATCGGCACCACCCACAACATCCATGTGGCCAATTTTTCCGGGCAACGTGCAGACATAGTCGTAACGCGCCGTCAGATAGTCCAAAAAGCGGTTACTATCCGACGTGACCAGCAACGCAGCCTCGGGATGGCGGGCATGAATCGCCTCCACCTGCCGGCCGCATGCAGCCAACAGCTGCTCCTGCTCGGCCACGGGCAGCGCCTCGGCAGGGCGCTCAGCCGATTCGTTAAAATCGCCTAACAACTCCATGAAACGGGTAGAGACAGCCACAAAGCGGCCGCTCCCGCCCAAGCGTTGTACCTGTTCGTCGACCATCCGCTGCAACGCATCTGTCGGCCGAAACAGATGATGAAAAGTCTTGCCAAAATGCGCCTCCTCGAAACGCATGTTCGTATAGAGGTGCAGTTGCTTATAATCTGCGGAGAAGAAACGTCGGGCAACACGGCGTTGAAAGCAATTATCACGCTCCTCGTCAAAGTCTTGCGAAGCGATGTAAATCGGGCAAGCATCGTCGATGTGGTAGGAGAGTTCCGACGGAGCAATGCGCCAGTCGTATTCGTTCGGCACCAAAAACTCTTCCAAGCGGAAGGGCGAAACAAAATGCAGGCGAAAATCGAGCCCCTGCTCGCGACAAAAGCAGTAGGTCGTACATATTCCACGCAGGCGGTCGGCCAATCCTCCGTGGTTCTTGCGTCCGTCGAACATGATAATCACCTGCTTGCGCGTGTTGGTGGCACGCGAAGCCTCGGCGCTGTAATAGCGGCGTTGCAGCCGACGACGAGCCACACGACGGAAGCGCCGCTCGCTGAGAAAGGCGTAGTTTAATTGGGCCTTCATCCACCGAAAAATGCGTTTCATCGACTATGCCTCTTTTTCGGGAAAACCTTGTGCGCGCAGACGCATGAATTGTCCGTCGGGAGTCACCAAATGGCACCCCTCCTCCTCGTCGGTGATGTGACCGATGACATCCACCACCCCGAGGCGCATCACCTGCTCCTGCATTGCCAGCGGCACCGTAAAGAGCAGTTCGTAATCCTCGCCTCCGTTCAGGGCCGCCATCACCGCATCGAGGTGCATCTCCTCGGCCAAGGCTGACGTTTGACGCGCGATGGGCATCCGTTCGAGATAGATGCGTGCTCCGCATTTCGAACTTTTGCACAACTGCATCAGGTCGCTCGACAAACCGTCCGAGAGGTCGATCATCGCCGTAGGCACAATCCCCTCCTCGGCCAGCAACTCGACAATATCGGTGCGCGGGCGCGGTTTGAGGTATTTTTCGAGCAGGTATTCATACCCCTTGAACTGCGGCTCGGGATTGGCCACATCGGCCAATACGCGTTTCTCGCGTTCAAGCAGTTTGAGCCCCATGAAGGCGGCACCAAGATTGCCCGTCAAGCAGATGAGGTCGTGTTTTTGAGCCCCCGAGCGACGCACCACCTGCTGCTCGGGTGCGTGTCCCACGGCCGTCACCGAAATCACCAGACCGGTCATCGATGCGCGTGTATCGCCCCCGACAAGGTCAATCTGCTGCTCGGTGCAAGCGAAGCGGATGCCGGCATAGAGGTCGTCGAGCGCCTCCACCGGAATCTTCGACGACAAACCAATCGACACGAGCAGCTGCGAGGGGCGGGCATTCATCGCCAGCAGATCGCTCACGGCCACGGTCACCACCTTGTAGCCCAAATGTTTGAGTGGAAAGTAGGTCAGGTCGAAATCAACCCCCTCGAAGAGAGTTTCGGTCGTGATGAGTTGCACCTCTCCTTCGGCCGGAGCGATGATGGCGGCATCGTCGCCCACCCCGCAGCGGGTCGAGGATTGCACGCTCTGAAACTCCCGAGTCAGGTGCTCAATCAGCCCAAACTCACCCAATTCGGCCACTTCGGTACGTTTCTGCTTCATTTGTTTCAAAAAATTTTTACAAAATTACGAAAACTTTACCATCCTTCAAAAAAATAGTGTATTTTTGCCGATGCATTTAGCAAAACAGACCAATCTATGATGAATATCGTTCTTTTGGGGGCACCCGGATGCGGCAAGGGCACACAGGCAGCCTTGCTCAAGGAGCGTTTTGGCCTCGAACATATCTCGACCGGCGAAGTAATTCGTGCTCATATTCGCCGTGGCACGGAGTTAGGCAAAGCCGTACAGGCCTGCATCGAGCGTGGAGAGTTGGCTCCCGACGATTTGGTCATCTCGATGATTGCCGACTATATCGCCGAGCATCGCGACTCGGCAGGTTGCATCTTCGATGGTTTCCCCCGCACCACCGCACAAGCCGAGGCCTTCGACCGTCTGCTGACCGAGCACGGCATGCAAGTAGACCTTATGATTCGCATCAAGGTTGAGGAGCAGGAATTGATTCGCCGCATTTTGTTGCGCGGCAAGGAGTCGGGGCGCGCCGATGATGCCTCAGAGGAGGTAATCCGCCAACGCTTAGAGGTCTATTGGGCGCAGACTGCGATTGTCGCCGAGCATTATAAGGCCCAAGGCAAATATGCCAAGGTCGAAGGCGAGGGAACGATTGAGGAGGTTTTTGCACGCATCGCTGCCCAAATCGAGGCAATTCGATAGCCTTTGGGCGAAAACAATAACAACAACGAGGGCTGCCTGTTGGAGGCAGCCCTCGTTGCATGTTTCGCAGAACTACTGCAAGGCCTGGCGCAACGCCTTAGCCAACTGATCGGGGCAGGAGGTACCGCGACCGCGACAGTCGATGCCTTCGAGACGCGCAATGGCCTCCTCGGCCCGCATGCCGCGCACCAAGGCGGCAACTCCCTGCGTATTGCCGTGGCAACCCCCGAAGAAGGTCACCTCGACGATGATCGCAGCTTCGTCGAGCACCACCTCAATCTGTTGCGAGCAGGTGCCCGAAGTGGTATAGATAAATCGTTTCATAAGTTGGGAATAGTAAACAGCCGCCCAAACTGACGTCGGACGGCTGCTGTTGTGATTGTAAAAGGGTTATTGCTGCTGCAAGCCCGACGGATCGGCCACCACCATATTCTTATCGATACGCAGCGTGACATTGCCGTCGACCTCGATGAGCAGGGTGGTCTCCTTGACCTCTTTCACCACGCCATAGATACCGCCGGCCGTGATGATTTTGTCGCCCTTCTTCAAGTTGTTGCGGAACTCCTGCATCTGCTTGCGGCGCTTGGCCTCGGGACGCCACATAAAGAGCCACATCACGAGGAACATCAGGCCAATCATAATCAGGAAGCTGTACTGCTGCATGAAACCGGGCTGGGGTTCAGCCATCGGAGCAGCCGTTTGAAGGAAATTAATCATATCTGTGTGTTGTTTTTAGTGTTTGCTGATGGCAAAGATAGCAAGAAAATATCAACGGTGCAAATCTTATTCGACCTCGGCCTCGACGACGATACGATGGGGCGCAGCCAACCCTGCGAAGTGAATTTTCACCCCTTTGAGTTGCCACCCCCACACGCCCCGACTGTCGAAGGCGAGCCGAACGGGGAGCAACTGCCCGGGCATAATCGGCTGGTTTTCATAATCGAGCGAGGTACATCCACACGAGCGCTCCACCGAGCGAATCACGAGCGGGTGCGCCGTATCGTTGCGCAACAGCAACGGCAGCACCGCGCACTCTCCTTCGTGCATGTGCCCAAATCGGACAGTATCCGTTCCGATCGTGCCAGCCACAGTGGCGCCGATGGCAATCATTTGCCCCGTCTGGAGCTGTTTTGTCGCACTTCGCGACCCGCAGGCCGCGGCCCACAGCACCACGAACAACCCGACAAGAAGACGCATAGCCATGTGCTGGTGGAGGGGGTTAAATCAACCCGCGGCCCGACTTCTGAATCAGCCCCTCTTCGCTGAGCGAGGCGACAATCTTATCCAGCACGCCGTTGATGAAGTTGCTGCTGCCGGGGGTCGAGTAGTATTTCGAAATCTCAATCCACTCGTCCATGGTCACCTTCACGGGAATCGACGGGAAGGCAATGAGCTCGGCCACGGCGATACCCAGAATCAGGTTGTCCATAAAGACGATACGTTCGATGTCCCAGTTGGCCGTGTAACGCTCGACATAGCGTTGATACTCGTTGTAGTTGACCAGCGACTTCTCGAAGAGGGTCTTGACAAAGGCGGGATCCTCCTCGCTCTTGAATTGGGCTGCCACGCGCAGCTCTTTGTGCGAGATGCGCATGTTGCTCAGCGTACGCTGAATCATCATCAGGATGAAGGGCAGGTCGTCGGCCCACAAAATCGACATCTCCTCCAACACCTCGTCGAGGGCCGGTGCATCGGCCAGCATCGTGAAGATGTAGTCGACCAGCGCACGCTCCTCCTCGAACGAACGGTCGTCACGCGCCATGTAGGTGCGGAAGTAGTCGCTCTCGGCCAACTGCTGATAGAGCGCACGAATCAGGTCGGGGTGTTGCGTCCAGCCGAGTTTATGCGCTGCGACATAGTCATTCACGGCATCCGTATTGGCAATGATGCGGATGACGCCGTTATCAATAAACTTCGTGTTGGGATGGAGATCTTCGAAGGTGGGCAGTTTCTTCTGCTTGGCAATCTCCTGTCGTTCGGCGGCATAGCGGACGAGCTCTGCGGGAAGGATGAGGAGTTGGAAATAGAGGTCGTAGGCTTTGTCTACGGAGGCCATGAGGCTCTTTTCCGAGGCGATGAGGTTGTCGGCGTCGGTTTTGAGATGACCGAAGAGCGCCTTGAGCACCTTGATGCGGAGTAATCGTCGGCTTAACATATTTTAGAACGGTTGTTTTTGCGTATTTTTCGGTCGCAAAGATAGCACTCCTTGCGCGCAAAACAAAATTTTCCGAAAAGATTTCGCTATCTTTGTCGCGATGAAACGACTGGTAATTGTGGGTTGTGGTCGTCTGGGGACGATTGTAGCCGATGCGGCAGCCGCAGGATTGCTGCCCGAGTATGAATTGGTGGGACTCTATTCGTGCACCTTCGAGCGCTGCGAACAGTTGGCCGAACGCATGGCCGCGCGCGGGGTGACGTGCCAAGCCTGCACAACTTTTGACGAACTGCTGGCCTTGCAGCCCGACTACCTGGTCGAGGCCGCCTCGCCGGCCTGCATGCGTGCCATCACGACCCGCACGCTGGCAGCAGGATGTTCGATTGTCACCCTCTCGATTGGCGCCTTTGCCGACGACGACTTCTATGCCGAAGTGCGCCAAACGGCAGCGGCCCACGGACAACGGGTCTACCTTGCCTCGGGGGCGACGGGCGGATTTGACGTACTGCGCACGGCGACGCTCATGGGCGGTGCCACGGCTCAATTCTTCAACGAGAAGGGGCCCAATGCGCTGAAAGGAACGCCCGTCTACGACGAGGCGCTGCAACGCGAGCAACGCACCGTCTTCCACGGCACGGCCAAGGAGGCCATCGCCCAATTCCCGACCCGCGTCAATGTGACGGTAGCCGCCTCACGCGCCTCGGTGGGCCCCGGACAAATGGAGGTAACGATGCACTCCTCGCCCTATTTCCGCGGCGATACGCAGCGTGTCGAGATTCGCAACCCGCAGGTACGCGCCATCATCGACGTATACAGCGCCACGCCCGACATTGCGGGGTGGTCGGCCGTGGCTGTGCTGCAAAATATCGTCTCGCCGATTGTCTTTTAGGGGCAGCGGGGCCTACTGCTGACGCTGAAACTCCTCAATATTGTGCAATACCTTCTCGCTCAGGCGCACGAAGGCCTGTTTTGTGCGACCCGTCGAGACCCCCATGCAACGTACATTGCGGTGCGCGAGCCACTGCTCGCCACCCAATGCGCCGAGCGTATCGCAATAGAGGCGGTTGTCGCTTTCGAGCCACTGCGCCAACGGGGCTTCGTCCCACGCGGGTGAGAGGCCCGTATTGAAGAGTATCTTGTGGTTGCCGAGCGCCTGGAACTCCGCCTCGTGCAGCAGCACGGTATTCTTATTCAGGCAGCAGAAGACCACGTCGCTCGCCGCCAGTACCTCCTGCAACGGGAGGAAACGATACCCCTTCTCTGTGGCCCATGCCTTCTCCGAACGGGCGAAGTAGCACACCTCGGCACCAAAGAAGTGCATCGCATCGGCAATCATGCCGCCCGACTTTCCCAGACCGACAACGCCCACTTTCAGCCCCGTGATTTCGCGCGGCATCCCCTCCCAGGGCTCCTCGCCAAAGCCGTGCATAAGGCGCACCAACTCGCTCACCACATATTCGATGACCCCTTCGTCGCCATAGTCGCGGATACCCGTCACGGTGATACCGCGCGAGGCGGCATAGCGAATATCGACATTGGCACTCTCGGGCGAGTAGAGCGAGCAGCACATGCCGATATACTTCACATTGGGGCACTGCTCCAACGCCGGCCGTTCCAAGCGCGACGTATAGCTGAGCAGTACGGCATCGGCATCGCCGATGCGGGCGGCAATCACCGCGTCGTCGGTCGGGATGTCGTCGAACATCACCACTTCATCGGCCAGGTCGTAGAGACGCTTCTCGGCCGCAGGAATCAGGCTCACGGGCTCGATGGCCACCAATTTACGAAATTTCATGCGTTACGCGATTTATAATAATTGTACAATTTTTTCCAACCATACCCGATCCTCCTCGTCGAACGAGGCAAGGTGTTCGCTGTCGATATCCAGCACGGCAACCACCTCCTCGTGCCGAATCACAGGCACCACAATCTCGCTGCGCGAGGCCGACGAGCAGGCGATATGGCCCGGGAACTGCTCGACATCGGGCACCACTACCGTCGCGGCCCGTTGCCACGCCGTGCCGCACACTCCGCGTCCACGAGCGATGCGTGTGCAGGCCACAGGCCCTTGAAATGGGCCCAACACCAACTCCTCGCCCATGACCCGATAGAAACCCGTCCACCAGAAACGGAAGGTGTGGTGCAGGGCTGCCGCGAGGTTGGCCATGCGGGCCACCGAATCCGCTTCGTCGGCGAGCAGCCGCTGCAACTGCCGCCAGAGCAGTTCGTAGCGCTCCGATTTGGTGCCGTCGATGGTATGTAATTCCTCTGCCATAGGGCGAAGATACGATATTTTTGCGGTTTTCCTTGCAGATTTTTCATTCTAATTACTACTTTTGCAAAAAAGAACATTTACGATACCTCATTACTATGTCAGCAATTACCACCTTGGAGCCGCGTTTGGTGTGGGAGCAGCTCGATGCCATCACGCGTGTACCCCGCCCCTCGAAGAAGGAGGAGCAGATTATCGAATACCTTGTCAATTTTGCCCGCGAGCACGGCATCGACTACCGGAAAGATGCCATCGGCAATGTCGTGATGCGCAAAGGAGCAACCGAAGGGATGGAGGAGCGCCCGACCGTCATCCTCCAATCGCACATGGATATGGTGTGCGAGAAGAACTCGG
>CAZTCM010000061.1:0-9288 GCA_964612285.1 uncultured Alistipes sp. | reverse complement strand
TTATTATATACAAAAACCCGCCTAACAAAAAACTTGTTAGACAGGCTCTTTGTTTATACGATTGACGGTAACAGCAAAACCGCATTTTTTATCATTTTCTTTCATTTTGTACCAAATTACAAATTCACTACAAAATCGCTCCTGAATTTTGTACCAGAAAGATGAACGAAACGATTATTAACCACAAAAAAAAATGAAAGTGATGAAAAAACAAATTGTATTAGCAGCGATGTTGCTCGCATTGGGGGCAACAAACGCCACGGCCGATGAGGCACGCACCGTAACCATCGACCAACTGCCCAAGCAGGCACAGGCTTTTATCGAGACCCACTTCGCCGGTGAAAAGATTTCGATTGCCAAGGTAGAGCGCGACCTCTTCGAGGTGAGCTACGAGGTGTTGTTGATGAATAGCGCCAAGTTGGAATTCACGGGCAACGGCACCTGGAAGGAGGTTGACTGCCACTATCAGGTAGTCCCCGAGGCAATCATCCCCTCCGCCATTGTTACCTCGATTCGCGAGCGCTACCCCGAGGCCAAGGTTCTCGAAATCAATCGTGACCGTCGCGACTACGAACTCAAACTCAGCAATGGGTTGAAGCTGACCTACGACCTCAAATACAACCTGGTGGATATTGACAATTAACACCCGAAAAGCATTACAAACACACCTTAAAAAACAGAGAATACTATGAAACGATTTTGGATGATGCTGACTGCTGCCCTTGTGATGGGAGCAACAGCCTGCGACAAAGAGGAGGATGTAAATCCCTTGGAGCAACTCGACACAACAACCCAGGCGACCCTCGCCACACTCTACCCGAATGCCACGGTCGTGGATGTAGACCACTACACGGACTACATCGAGGTGGAAGTGGCAGATGGCACAACCTACCGCGATGTCTATTTCGACAAGAGTGGGGCATGGCTGCGTACCGAAACCGACGTGCGCATTGCCGACCTGCCGACGGCTGTCACCGCAGCGATTGCTGCCAGCGAGTATGCACAGATGCCCATCGACGATATAGACTGGGTGGAGAGCCCCACAGGCAATTACTACGATGTCGAGTTGGATGGCACCCCTGATGTCTACCTGAAAATCACCGCCGACGGAGTCCTGCTATAATCGACAATAACCGGCCTAACAGCATGAGGCTGCCCGATGTTTGTCGGGCAGTCTCATGCTTTCGCCGATGCCCGTATAGCACCATACGACACAAAAAAAAACGGACGACTCGAAAGTCATCCGTCTCTGGCGGTGCGTAGGGGACTCGAACCCCTGACCCCGTGCGTGACAGGCACGTATTCTAACCAGCTGAACTAACGCACCATTTTCAGAACCTTACAAGCGGTGTTTTATTCCCGATTGCGTTTGCAAAGGTAGTGCAAAAATTTGAATCTGCAAGCGTTTTGGCAACTTTTTTTTCACTTTTTGAAAAAAAGAAAACTGCACGCTTCCGTAACTCCTTAATTGCCAAAAGAGAGGGTGGTCGGAAAAATTTTTCTCCTTCGAGTGCTCGAAAATAAAAATCCCCCCTTCGCGCAGCAAATCGCCCTCCAAAACCAACGGCACAATCGCCTCGCTTCCCTCCAAATCGTAGGGAGCATCGGCAAACACCACATCAAATTGTTTAGGGCAACTCTTCAAATAGAGGAAGGCGTTGGCCTTGACGGCATAGAGGTTGCGGATACCCAACTCTTGCGCCGTACGACGAATAAAGTTGTGATGCACGGCATTGATCTCTACCGAGGTGACACTCCGCACTCCACGCGACGCAAACTCATAGCTGATTGAGCCTGTACCCGCGAAGAGGTCCAGCACATCACACGCCTCGAAATCGACCAAATTTTGCAACACATTAAAGAGGTTCTCTTTGGCAAAGTCGGTCGTCGGACGAGCCCGAAGATTCTTGGGCGGATTGATGGCTCGCCCCTTGTATTGGCCGCTGATTATGCGCATACGAGTTTTTTGAAGGTTTGTTTATAGAGTCTCCATCGACCTTTATCGGACACACGTTGTTCCAACTGTACCGTAAATCGCGTCAAATCGAAGAGTTCGGCCATCCGTTGCAGCAGATACTCCACCGCCGTCTCATCGGCCACAGCCACCACCTCAGCCAAGCGAAGTTGGACATCATACACCTTTATATATATAAGTGTACCCACATCGCAGAGGGCGATGGTCGGTGCCGTGACCGTAGGGGTAGCCAACAGCGGGGTAGTGTAGCGCACCTCGCCCCATTGAGCTGTTGCGGCATCGAGCAACCGACGGGGTACAGCCACCAGAGCCACCACGTCGGGGCGCTCTGGAGCCTCACACACCACCACAGAACTCTCCTCGGCCACCGTGTAACCATTGGCGGCAAAGAGCGCCACTGCCTCCGAGCCGGCATAGAGTTCGCGCGGCACCAGCATCGTCTGCTCGGTCAACAGCTCCACCTCCTCGACCGCCTCGCCGTCGGCAGGGGTGGGCATCGAAAAAGAGTGTCCATCCAACGCGAGCTGAATGGACACCTTTTTGGTTGCAAGCGGACGATTAGTCCTCCCAGTTACCTGCCTCATTGTTACCGGCATCCATCGAACCGAACTTGATGCCCGGGTAGCGGTTGAAGTTATTCACATCATCGTCAATCTGGTTGATAATCTCCTGACGATAGGTGAGGGTGTCGAGGAACAGTTTGTAGGGTGCGCGGCACTCTACTACGGGAATAACCACCTTCGACTCGGTCGTGATGATACCGGCCTCCATGATGAACTGAGCCTGCTCATTCGTACCGGGAATGTAGCGCAACTTATTCACATACTCTGCGTTACGCTTGGCGGGGGTGAAGATGGTATCGATAACTGCAATCTCAAAATTCTCGATATTCTTCTTACCCGTACGCTTCAACATAGCCATACCCACCGAGTCATCCTCGTCGACCAATTTGCGCTCCAACGTCAAAGTCTCGTTCAGCACGAAATTCGTCAGCGTATCGAAATCGGCCGTGAATTTCTGGTACTTCGACTTGTAAAGACGCTGGGCTTCACGCACATCCTTAATACGCTCGATTACCTGAGCACGTTTCACCTTCATCTCCTTCTCAAAGCGGATGGGAGTCGAAATCTGCAAGTAGATGATGTAGACAAAAGCCACAATGACTACCGCAAGAACAATTTGAGCAATTTTTTTCATTTTTTATTTAAGTATTTGTTATTAATTTTGTCTCGTCAATGCACCATTTTATGAATAGCGCCCATATTGCAGCCCAAATTTACGCTAAAATTTGTTTCCAAACAACCTTTGGCCAAAAAAAAATCATAGAAAAGTTATCAAATTACCTCTCTTCGGGTGATTTTTCACAAATTTTCGTCCTAAACGGCTATGCCGGCACGGGAAAAACGACCCTGATTGCCGCCACGGTGGCTGCTCTGAACGAGATGGGCATCCGCACCATTTTGCTGGCTCCGACAGGCCGTGCAGCCAAGGTGCTGGCGCGCTATTCGGGACAAAAGGCATTGACCGTTCACAAACGCATCTACCGCGAACGCACCAATGCCGATTATGAGTCGCGTTTTTCGCTCGATTTGAACCGCGAGCAGGGCGCCGTATTCATTGTCGACGAGGCCTCGATGCTCTCCGACAACAGCGGCGAAGGGCAGCTCTTTGGCAGCGGTTCCCTGCTGGAAGATTTGATTCGCTATGTGCGCAGCGGGCGAGGTTGTCGCCTGATTTTGGTAGGCGACAGCGCCCAGCTTCCCCCCGTGGGCGCCGATTTCAGTCCGGCCCTCGACGAGGCATCCTTGGCTCGTTATGGCGAGGTGGAGTATGCGACCCTGGATGAAGTGGTCCGCCAAGAGGCCACCTCGGGGATTCTGTTCAATGCCACTCTGGTACGCTGCATGCTGGAACGCGGCATCATCGAGATTCCGCACTTCGACTGCTCGTTTCCCGATTTCCAGGCCCTCTCGGGCGGGGAGTTTCTCGAATCATTGCAGGATGCCTACGCCAAATATGGCCGCGATGAGGTGATTGTCATCACCCGCTCGAACAAACGCGCCAATCGTTATAACGAGGGTATCCGCCGCAATGTGCTGTGTGCCGAGGAGGAGATTGAGAGTGGCGACATGCTGATGGTGGTCAAGAACAACTACCACTACACCGAGCGTATCGAAGATTGCCCGATGCACTTCATCGCCAACGGTGACATTGCCCGCCTGCATCGACTGCGTCGCTTCGAGGAGTTTTACGGCTTTCGGTTTGCCAACGCCGTGCTCGAATTTCCCGACTACGACGAGACCCAAATCGAGTGCAAAATTCTACTCGATACGCTGGCCTCGGAATCTCCTTCGCTCACGCGCGAGGAGCAAACCCACCTCTTCTACGAGGTGGAAAAGGATTACCTCGACCTTAAAAGTAAAATCAAGCGTTTCAAGGAGATTCGCGAAAATCCCCACTTCAACGCCATCCAAATCAAATTCGCCTATGCCGTCACCTGCCACAAGGCGCAGGGTGGTCAGTGGCGTGCGGTCTTCATCGACCGCTGCCTGTTTGGCGATGAGCCGATGACGCGCGACATGATGCGTTGGCTCTACACCGCACTTACGCGCGCCACCGACAAAATCTACCTCATCAATTTCGACGAACAGTTTTTCGCCCAATAGCGCGGACAAAGCGCGATAAACCACCCATACACCTCTATGAAGCCGACACACCCCATCCTCGAACAACATCCGCTCGTCCCTTTTTTACCCGCTTCGGCACGCCTGCTGATGTTGGGAAGTTTTCCGCCCAAACGCGAACGCTGGTCGATGGAGTTCTTCTATCCGAACTGGATTAACGACATGTGGCGCATCGTGGGGTATCTCTGCTTTGGCAACAAACATCACTTTGAGATTGAAGGCCAAAAACGATTTGACAAAGAACGCATTGTCGAATTCTGTTCACACCACGGCATCGCCCTTTACGACGCCGCCTGCGAAGTGCGTCGATTGCAGGACAATGCCTCGGACCGATTCCTGGAAGTGGCCACCCAAAGCGATATTCGCGCCCTGCTCACCGCCATTCCCGCCTGTCGGGCCATCGTGACCACAGGACAAAAGGCTGCCGAAGTGGTTGCCGAGCAATTCGGCGTACCGATTCCGGCCGTAGGCACTTCAACACCGCTGCACATCGGAACGCACGACGTAGAATTTTGGCGCATGCCTTCCACCTCGCGCGCCTACCCGCTGGCGCTGGAAAAGAAGGCCGAATTTTATCGAAAACTCTTCGTCGCGTGTGGCATAATCTGAACAAAAATTGTATCTTTGCAGGGTTGAAATAACCCCTAACCCTACACCTTGTGACGACCGATACCGCCACCAAACAAAAAGAAAAGAAACGGGCAAAAACGCCCTTGATGGACCAATACTATCAGGCCAAAGCCTCCTATCCCGATGCCATCATGCTCTTTCGGGTGGGCGATTTCTATGAGACCTTCGGCGAAGATGCCATCAAGACGAGCCGCATCCTCGGCATCACGCTGACGCGTCGTGCCAACGGCTCGGCATCGCATGTCGAACTGGCCGGTTTTCCCTACCACGCCATCGACACCTACCTGCCGAAACTCGTGCGGGCCGGTGAGCGTGTGGCCATCTGCGAACAACTCGAAGATCCGAAAATGGTCAAGGGATTGGTCAAACGCGGGGTTATCGAGTTGGTCACCCCGGGTGTAGTCCTCGAAGAGCAGATTCTCAACCACAAGGAGAACACCTTCCTGGCGGCCGTCTGCTTTGGCCGTAAGTGTACGGGCGTTTCGTTTCTCGACATCTCAACCGGCGAATTCTATGTCGCCGAGGGTTCCGACCACTATGTCGATAAACTTCTCTCGAATCTTGCGCCCAAAGAGGTGGTCTACCAACGTGCCTACGAGGAGCGATTCAAATCGAGTTTTGGAACTGCCTGCTACACCTACCGATTGGACGAATGGCTCTTCTCCGAGGAGGTCAACCGCGAAAAACTGTGCCGCCAATTCGGCACCCCGACTCTCAAAGGATTTGGCGTTGACCACCTCACGAGTGGTCTTTCGGCAGCCGGTGCCATCCTGCACTACTTGGAGATGACCGAGCACCGCCAAACGGCCCATATCCGCTCCATTGCACGTCTCGATCAGCAGGATTCGGTGTGGATTGATAAATTTACCATCGCCAACCTCGAACTCTTCGCCTCGAACGGCGGCACTCGTCGCACGGCCTTTGCCGATGTCATCGACCGCACGTTGAGCCCGATGGGCGGTCGTCTGCTGAAACGCTGGGTGGCAATGCCGCTACGCGATGTCGAACGCATCAACCAACGCCTGAATGTCGTCGAGGCGCTACTCAACCAGACCGAGTTGGCCGAAACACTCCGTGACGAGGTCGCCCGCATCGGAGATTTGGAGCGCATCACTTCGCGCATTGCTACGACACGCGTGCTGCCGCGCGAGATGATACAGCTCAAAAGCTCGTTACAGGCCCTCGAATTGGTGAAAGCAGCGCTCGAATCGACCGACAACCGCGCTTTGCACACCTTGGCCGAGGGGCTTGACCCGCTGCTGCCAATTCGTGAGCGCATCGAACGCGACATCTATCCCGACCCCGAAACAAACCAAATTCAAAAGGGAGGCATCATTGCCGATGGGGTAGACCCCGAATTAGACGACCTGCGCCGCATCGTCCTGCACGGCAAGGATTACCTCGCCCAGATACAGGCGCGCGAGCGCGAAGCAACCGGCATTTCTACCCTCAAATTGGGCTACAACAATGTCTTTGGCTACTACATCGAGGTGACCCACACCCACAAGGACAAGATTCCCGAAGGGTGGATTCGCAAGCAGACGCTGACCAATGCCGAGCGCTACATCACCGACGAGTTAAAGGAGTACGAAGAGAAGATTTTGGGGGCCGAGCAACGCATGCTCCAAATCGAGCAACGTATCTACGCCGACTTGGTCGCCTTCATCGCCGAGCAGTTGCAACCACTGCTGCGCAATGCCGCCACAATCGCCCGCATCGACTGTCTGCAATCGTTTGCCCGTCTGGCTCGCGAACGCCGTTACACGCGCCCGCAACTGGACGAGGGGAGTTGCATCGACATCAAAGCAGGACGCCATCCGGTGTTGGAAACGCTGATGCCCGTCGGAGAGGAGTATATTCCCAACGACGTGATGCTCGACGACAAGAAGCAGCAAATCATGATGATAACGGGCCCCAACATGTCGGGTAAATCGGCCCTGTTGCGCCAAACAGCCCTCATCGTGCTGATGGCCCAGATGGGGTCGTTCGTGCCGGCAAAAAAGGCACATATCGGAGTCGTAGACAAGATTTTCACGCGCGTAGGAGCCTCGGACAACATCTCGCAGGGCGAATCGACCTTCATGGTCGAGATGCTCGAATCGGCCGGTATTCTGAACAACATCTCGGAGCGCTCGCTGGTACTACTCGACGAAATCGGCCGCGGCACAAGCACCTATGACGGTATCTCCATCGCCTGGGCAATGGTCGAATACCTGCACAACCACCCGACAGCCCACGCCAAGACCCTATTTGCCACCCACTACCACGAGTTGAACGAGATGGAGAAGATGTGCCCGCGCGTGAAGAACTTCCATGTGTCGGTGCGTGAGGTCGATGGACAAATCGTCTTCCTCCGCAAATTGGAGAAGGGTGGCACCGAACACTCTTTCGGTATCCACGTTGCCCGCCTGGCCGGCATGCCCGCCTCGATTGTCAGCCGCGCCGAGGAGCTGTTGCAGAACCTCGAATTGGTCTACGGAAGCAATGAGATTGTCCCCTCGAAGAGCCTGCGCGACCGCAACAAACGTGCAGCCCAAGCGGTCCGCGAAGCTGCCGAGCAGGCCCCTGCGCCCTCGATGCAACTCGCGATGTTCCAGCTCGACGACCCCGTGTTGGTGCAGATACGCGACCAAATCAAGGGGCTCGACATCAACTCCCTGACACCGATTGAGGCATTGAATAAATTGAACGAGATAAAAAAGATTACCGGATTATAACAGCAGGAGGTTGCTCGATAATTTTATCGGCAACCTCCTCTTTTATTACTCAATTCATTCAATTATCGATACATTTTCGCCGAGCGCCACGTTCCATCCTCCTGACGCAACATGACAAATTGGTACTCCAAAATGCTATCGTCTTGACGGATAAACCGCACCACCACCTTGGCCGACAATGAGTCCGAGGCATACTGCTCATCCGCCACCTTGTAGCCCACAACCGGACTCTGCTCATTAGCAAACACCGACACCATCTGCGCACGCACAATCGTTCGAAGGTTTTGAGCAGCCACCTGCTCGGCCCACTTCGTGATGTCGAACTGCTCCTCATCCTGCTGCGGATTCCACTCGTAGGTACGGTCGAGTATCGCGTCATACTCGCCAGCCATCAATTGCTCGCAAATCAACGACGTCGCACCGACCGGACTCTTCGCATTGTGTCGTGCACCACACGCTACCAACAACAACCCTCCCAAGGTCGCCAATAATAATCGCTTCATAAATTTCAAATTATTACTACTCCTGAATCAACGAACGAATATTCTGTATCAACATTGCGACAGCCACCGAATTAAATCCACCCTCGGGAATAATCACATCGGCATAACGCTTCGACGGTTCGACAAACTCCTCGTGCATCGGCTTGACCGTATTCGTATACTGCGAGATGACCGACTCCATCGAACGCCCGCGCTCGCGCACGTCGCGTAAAATTCTACGCGCCAATCGGATATCTGCATCCGTATCAACAAACACTTTAATATCCATCAATTCTCGCAACGCACGATTCTCGAAAATCAGAATCCCATCGACAATAATAACCTTCGAGGGTTTCACAGGCACGGTCTCCTCCGTACGGTTGTGGTCGACAAAAGAGTAGACCGGATGTTCGATGGGCACATTCTCCTTCAAGGCACGGATGTGCTCGACCAACATGTCGGTATCAAACGACTGCGGATGGTCGTAGTTGAGTTTGGTACGTTCCTCGTAGGTCAGCTCGGGGTGAGCCTTGTAGTAATAGTCGTGGCACAACGTCACCACCTCCTCGGTCGCAAAAGCCTCCTGCAAGCGCTTCACCAGCGTCGATTTACCCGAACCGGTTCCTCCTGCAACACCAATCACGGTAACTTTCATAGTTCGTTGATTTCTGCGGTTTATAAAAAATGCGCCCCAAATTGAGGCGCATTGATTAAGTCAAATTAAGCATCAATATTTGCATAGTGCGCATTCTGCTCGATGAACTCACGGCGTGGCGGCACATCGTCACCCATAAGCATCG
>CAZTCM010000060.1:0-9348 GCA_964612285.1 uncultured Alistipes sp. | reverse complement strand
ATCTGCAAATTTCTCATTACCTTTAAGGGTTATTTTGAAAAAAGTGCAAATCACAAAATAAAACAACACGAACAATCATGGTAATTTTGGTATTGAACTGTGGCAGCTCATCGATTAAGTATCAGGTCATCGACATGGAGGCTGCTTCGAGCAAATTGCTCGCCAAGGGTTTGGTCGAGCGCATTGGGCTTGCAGAGGGTGACCTCACGCACAAGCCGGTCGGCAAAAACATCTTCGAACTCCACCAGCCGATTCCCAACCACACGGTGGGTATCAGCCTTGTGATGGAGGCCCTCACGAACCCCGAGCACGGTGTCATCGCCTCGCTTGACGAGGTGAAGGCCGTAGGTCACCGCGTAGCCCACGGTGGCGAGTTCTTCCCCGCCAGCTGCCTGGTCGACGACGACGTGAAGGCCAAAATCGAGTCGCTGTGCGCCATCGCCCCGCTTCACAACCCCGCTTCGTTGCAGGGTATCGAGGCCATCGACCATGTGCTGCCGGGGGTCCCGCAGGTGACCGCCTTCGACACCTCGTTCCACCAGACGATTCCCGCCACAAACTATATGTATGCGCTGCCTTACGAGTATTACGAGAAGTATCGCGTGCGCAAATACGGCTTCCACGGCACAAGCCACAAATATGTAGCCCGCACGGGTGCCAAACTGGCCGGCCTCGATTTCGAGAACTCGAAAATCGTCACCTGCCACATCGGTAACGGTGGTTCGGTAACGGCCGTACTGAACGGCAAGTCGTTCGACACGTCGATGGGCTTCTCGCCGCTCGATGGTCTGGTGATGGGTACGCGTTGCGGCTCGGTAGATGCCAGCGCGGCCACCTACATCGGCGAGAAGGAGGGCATGTCGTATGCCGAGTTGAATGCCATGATGAACAAGAAGTCGGGCGTGCAGGGTCTGACGGGTATTTCGAGCGACATGCGCGATATCGATGCCGCCTATGCCGCCGGCAACGAGCGTGCCATCCTCGCCCGCGACATGTACTACAACCGCATCAAGAAGTTTGTCGGCGAGTATGCTGCCGAGATGGGCGGTCTGGATTTGATTGTCTTCACGGGCGGCGTCGGCGAGAACTCGCAGGAGATGCGCCAGTCGGTATGCTCGGGCTTGGAGTTCATGGGCGTCGAGTTCGACCCCGCGAAGAACGAAGGTGCTCGCGGTGTGGACAAGATTCTCTCGGCCGATACCTCGAAAGTGAAAGTGGCTGTTATCGCTACCGACGAGGAGCTGATGATTGCTACCGACACCTACCATTTGGTGAAATAAGTACTAACTTAAACAATATTGAAAAGCAATGGGTGAAATTAAGAAGCTCGCCGACATCGTTGTCGAGGCGAGAGCAAAGGGCCGCAAGAAGATGGCCGTGGCCTATGGCCAGGATTCGCATACGTTGGAGGCAGTCTACAACGCCTACCAGGAGGGGCTCGTCGAGCCGATTATCTACGGCGAGAAGGCCGTCATTGAGGAGGTCTGCAAAGAGCATGGCATCGACGTTTCGGTCTTCACGATTGTCGATGAGAAGAGCGACGTGAAGTGCGTGGCTCAGGCCGTGCAGGCTGTCGCTTCGGGCGAGGCCGATGTGCTAATGAAGGGTCTGGTTTCGACCGATAAGTACATGCGCGGCATTCTGAACAAGGAGGCCGGTCTGTTCCCCCCGAAGGGTGTATTGAGCCACGTTTCGGTCATCGAGATGCCGGTTTATCCCAAGCTGCTGATTGTATCGGATATCGCGGTGATTCCGCAGCCCGACTTCGCGCAGAAGGTGAAGATGATTGGCTACCTGGCCAACACGGCCAAGGTACTGGGTGTCAAGACGCCGAAGGTTGCCTGCATCGCTCCGTCGGAGTTGGTAGCCCCGAAGATTCCCTCGTCGGCCGAGGGTGCACTGCTCGCCAAGATGGCCGATCGTGGTCAGTTGGGCAATGTGATGGTCGATGGTCCGCTGTCGCTCGACGTGGCTCTCTTCAAAGAGGTTGCCGAGCACAAGAAGGTGAAGGGTGCTCCGTTTGCCGGTGATCCGGACTGCTTGCTCTTCCCCAACTTGGAGTCGGGCAACGTCTTCTTCAAGGCATCGTCGCACCTCTGCCACGGCGAATTGGCCGCCATGGTGGTGGGTACGAACAAACCCTGCGTACTGACTTCGCGCGGCGACAGCAGCCAGAGCAAACTCTACTCGATTGCCTTGGCCTGCCTCTCGGCAAAATAGTCGGACAAATAATTGATTGATGAGGAGTCTGCCCAACATTTAGTTCGGGCGGACTCTTCTTTTTAGAAGTTGCAATACCTCGCGCAACGCCTCAAAACGCCCCATCCACGACAGTCCCAGATAGACGGCAACACCCACTGCAATCTCCGCCAACAGACGCAACAACGACGTTTCGGACATCAGCATCGGCACACACCGCACCGCGCCATACATCACCAGCGTAGCCGCTCCAATCGGCAGCAGCGAACGAATCACGCGCGACCAACTCAGTTGGGCCAGCGAAAGAGCCGCGGCCAGGTTCACACCACAATCGAAGGCCGCCGCGAGCACCAAGGCCCACACCACCGCCTCGACCGAATGGGGGATGGAGAGTGCCAACAGCAGGGTCATCATCGCCTTTTTCAACACCTCCAAGCGGATAATCTGCCTGCCTTCGGCCTTCACCTTCAAGACATTGTAGGCCATCATCGCCAAGGGGGTAAAGAGTCCCGCAAGGCAGAGCACCTCGAACAGAGGCACCGTCGGCATCCATTGCTCACCCAGCAGCACTGCAAAAAAGTCGTGCGCCACGGCCGCCATCCCAATCATCACCGGAAACATCGCGTAGGCGACCATCATCAGCACCTGCCGAAAGCTCTCGGCAAATTTCGGTTGTTCGTCGGCAATCTTGGCCAAGGCCGGAAAGGTCACCTGCTGCACCGACTGCAAAGCCGACTGCACGGGCAGTTCTTTGAGTTTGACCGCTTGGTCGTAGTAACCCAGCGTTGCGTCGGTATAGCTCTTTCCGAGGAAGAGTTGCGGTACCTTATTATAGAAGGCCGTCACAAGGTCGGTGGCCAGCAGGCTGCAACTGTACGGGGCCATCTCGCGCAACGGGGCCATCGACGTGTGCCCTGCGGGGCGCCACTCCCCGAGCCACCACAACAACAGGGCCCGCACCCCCATCAGCAACACTTGCTGCACCACGAGGGCCCAGACGCCACACCCCGCCCAGGCCAGCACGACGGCCACCACGCCACTCACCACCTGCGCCGCGAAGATTACCTTCGAGAGCAACGCAAAACGGAATTGACGCGTGAAGAGGGTTTGCTGAATGACACAGAGCGCATTGAGCGGAATCATCAGAAAGAAGAGGGCTGCCACCTCGCCAAAGGCGGGCATCGCGTAGAATTGGGCGAGAGCGGGAGCCGCAAGGGTCAATGCGCCGTAAAGAATTGCCGAGATGGTGAGGTTGAAGAGGAAGACCGCTTTGTAATCGGCGTCACTCGGAGCCGCCTTGCGCACGAGCATCTGCGAGAAACCGCTATCGACCACCACCAGCGCCAGCGACCCGAAGGCCATCAAGAGGGCCAGCACCTTCAAATCATCGGGCATCAGGAGGCGCAGGATGAGGATGCGCACGACAAACTGCACGAGTGCCGTCGCCACCTTCTCACCCATGGTCCAGCCCGTACCACGAGCCACCTCCTGCTTCAATTGCCCCCCCATCACACAGCTATTTCATCCTGAGGGCCTCAACACCCAAACGATACGAGGCAAGCCCGAAGCCCATAATCGACCCCTTCACCACCGGTGCCAGGAGCGACGTGTGGCGGAACTCCTCGCGCGCCAAAATCGACGAGATGTGCACCTCCACGACCGGTACCGAGACGGCTGCCACGGCATCGCGCAACGCCACCGAGGTGTGGGTATACCCTCCGGCATTGAGCACCACGCCATCCACCGTGCCTTCGGCCTGCTGGATATGGTCAATCAGGGCTCCTTCGAGATTCGACTGAAAATAGGAAAATTCAATCTCGGGGAACTCCTGCTCCAATGCGGCGAAAAACTCCTCAAAAGTCTGCGTACCATAGACCTTCGTATCGCGCCGTCCCTGCAAATTGAGGTTCGGACCATTCAGAATCAGAATTTTCATGCGGCAGATAATTTTCACAAAGATAAGAATTTTTTTACCTTTGTCGTACGATTTTCCGGTGAATGAACGAATTTGAACTCATCAAAGCGATTCGGCAGGCTGCCGATGTGCTCCCCGACAACGGTTTCGAGGGGATTGGCGACGACTGCGCCGTGCTCGCCCTGGGCGACGAGGCGTTGGTTTTCACCGCCGATGCCTTGATCGAGGGGGTTCATTTTCTCCGCACGACCACCTCGCCCCGCGAGTTGGGGCACAAGACACTGGCCGTCAATCTGAGCGATGTCGCCGCCATGGGATTGCGACCGGCAGCCGTGCTGCTCACCATGTCACTTCCCCGCGACCTCGATGCGGCATGGGTCGAGGAGTTCACCGCAGGGCTGCTTGCCTTGGCACGTCGCCACAATGTGGCACTCATCGGCGGCGACACGACCCGCTCGGAGCGCGACATCGCTCTCTCGGTCACGGCCATCGGTCGGGGCCCTGCAACCCACCTCAAACGTCGTCGTGCAGCCCGGGTGGGGGACATCGTATTGGTTAGCGACCGCCTGGGTGCCTCAGCCGCCGGCCTGCGCGACCTGCTGGCAGGGCGGCACAACACCCCCGCAGCAGCCATCCACCGCTGCCCCGAGGCAGAAATTGATGCGGGATGTTGGCTCGGCGCACGTCCCGAGGTACACGCCATGATGGATCTCTCCGACGGACTCGCTTCGGATATCCACCGTCTGTTGGAGGAGTCGCATCTGGGGGCCGACATCGACCTCGACACCCTCCCCGTCGCTCCCGAGGCAACCCACGAAGATGCCCTTACGGGGGGCGAGGATTACAAATTGCTCCTCACGGCCGATGCACTGCGAGTCGCGCAACTTTGCGCCGACTTCGAGGCCCGTTTCGGCCGACCGCTCTACCCCATCGGGGTGATTACCCCGCTCGCTCTTCGCTGGATAGCACAAGGGGTGGAGACAGCGGCCCCCACCCCTCGGTTTCAACACTTCGAACCTTAACGACGCGGCTCGGGTGCCAGGTAGACCTTGATGGTCTGCTTCTCGGCGGGAGCCAGCTGCACACGGAAGCCGACACGGCTCACCCCCTTATCACGCAACTCGTAGGGTTTATAGGGGTGCGGCGGGAGAATCAACGCCTCACCACGGCTCTTCGCATCGAGCGTCAGATAGAGCCGTTTTCCATCCTGTTCCAGACAAATCGTGCGTGCATCCACCAGCGTCGGCACAGCATGCGTCGTCATCTTCCACAACACCTCCGAGCCGTAAGCGCCATTTTCAATTTCGTCGGTCAGGGTCAAATAGTCGTGTTTATCGAGTTCGGCACGACGCACCGCGCGCACTACATCCTCGGCATAGAGCGACGTGAGGTCGAGCACGGCCCCTTTGCTGCGGCGTGACTCCCAATGGTCGAGAATCTCGGCACGGCCCCCGACCAGATGACGCTTGTCGTTTATCGTAAGCGTGTTGTGCGAATCGAGCCCGATACGGAAAATCTCCCAGCGCTGACTATTTTGCTGTCGTCCCCAGAGTTTTACGCCTCGTGTCTCGAGGTGATTGTAGTCGTGCATGCCCAGTTCGATGGCCCAACGCACACCGCCATATTCGTAGACGAACGACCCGCCGTCCATGTGCGAATGGTGGTCCGAGGGCGAGCCGCCTTTGATGGCAAAATAGCTATCCTCACGCTGCTCCCAGCCACTGCGGTAGGCAAAAACGGGCGTGATGCCGTCGTTTTTCCAGGTACGCGCCTTCGGGTAGAGGGGTTTTTGCAGATCAAGCTCCGCACCAAAGAGCAGGTAGAGCGGCAAAAGGCGGTCTTTGGGGATACGCCCTGCGGCCAGCAACTGCTCGTCAAGCGCCACCACCGACGAATCCTTCATCTCCACGGCAAACCAATATTTCGCCGGCATGAAGCCCACACCGGCACCCGAATCGTAGAAGTTGTAGCAGCGACCCGAGGGGGCCGACATATAGTTCATGAAGTGGGCCGAGGCCAAAAAACCCGGGTATTGCGCCAAATCGGCATCCTCGCCTGTCGCCGTGCGCAAGGCCTCGATGAGCAGCACCTCAAAGCCGGTGCCATACTCCCAATAGGAGTACCCCTCGGGATAACCGCCGTTGGGGCCATAGGCGCGTTGCGGCAGCGGATTCGAGGCAATACATTTGGCCAGCAACGCACGGTTGTAGTCGCCATAGCGCTCCATCGTCGCCAATGCACCATAAATCAGTCCTGCGTTGCAGACCTGATTCCAATTGCTGCGCTGCACGAAGAATTTGGTGTTTTTCTTGTTCTCGGAGGGGAGCAATCCTTTCTCGTAAATCGCCTGCTCGATGCAGCTGCGCGAAGGCTCCGAGAGCCAATCGTAGAGCCAATCATACCCAATCGAAACAGCCACGGTCATCTCCGCAACATCAAGGTAGTGACTCGGGTTCCAATCGTTAAAGGCACAGACGGCCAACATCTCGCGCTCGGCACGCACCGCAAAACGCTCGTCGCCCGACATTCTCCACGCATACGCGAGGTAGAAGATGCGTTGCAGCGCCTCGCGCGAGACATGCAACAAACGTCGCCCCGTCATGATGCGCTCGACCGGCGCTTCGGCAAGCAGCTGCTCGGCGTGGGCCACCATAAAATCGTGTACTGCCTTCGCATTGGACGACTTGGCCACAAAGCGCTGCATCGCCGCCAGGCGGGCATCCGTAAGCAGCAGACGCGGATGGGGCGCCGGCATCGTCGCGGTCGATTCCTCCGCCGCCGCAGCCACGGCCGGCAGCAGCAGTGCACCCAGCAACAAGGTCAAAAAGAGTCGTTTCATCGTTCTATCGGTTTTTCATAAAAGGTTTCGTGTTACAAAGAAACAAAAAAAATCGACGCTTCGCATACCAAAATCATCCACAAAAGTATCATAATCATCACAGCTCGCTCAAAAAACCGCCGACCGCCCATTTTTCCGCTCTCCACAGGCAAAGATTTTCGCCCGCAGACTTTTACTTTTCAGATGGAGGTTGTATCTTTGTTCTTTCAAAACATCACAACCACACGATGAAGGAAATCATTCAACTCCACGACCGCCGTTTCAAGGTGATGATTCCGGCAGCCGACATCGACCGTGCCGTCGAGGCAGTGGCCGCACGCATCAATCAGGATTATGCCCACCTCGACACTCCCATCTTTCTGGGTGTGCTGAACGGCTCCTTTATGTTCCTGAGCGATTTGATGAAGAAAATCGAGTTCAACAGCGAAATCTCGTTCGTCAAACTCGCCTCCTATGTCGGCACGGCATCGACGGGCGAGGTGCAGCAACTCATCGGTCTCAACAATTCCATCGAAGGACGCCACGTTGTCATCGTCGAGGATATCGTCGATACGGGCGAGAGCATCGCACACATGATTGAGACGCTGCGCGCCAAGAACCCCGCATCGGTCGAGGTATGTACGCTCTTCTTCAAGCCCAACTCCTACAACCGCCCCTACGACATCCGCTACAAGGCGTTGGAGATTGGCAACGAATTCATCGTGGGCTATGGGCTCGACTACGACCAGCTGGGCCGCAATCTGAAAGACATCTACGTTGTCGCCGAATAATGGCCGAGCAGCAGCATAATGCACTCTTGGAGGGAGGGCGCAAGCTCCCGCTCGTCGAGGATTTTTACACCATCCAGGGCGAGGGTTTTCACGCCGGCAAACCCGCCTACTTCATCCGTCTCGGCGGGTGCGATGTAGGGTGCCGTTGGTGCGATGCCAAATACACCTGGAATCCGCGTCTCTACCCGCCCACAGCCATCGAAGAGGTGGTCGAACGTGCAGCCTCCTACCCCGCTCGCGCCATTGTGCTTACGGGGGGTGAGCCGCTCATCTATCCGCTCGACATCCTCACCGATGCACTGCACGAGCGCGGCTTGGAGATTTTCCTCGAAACATCGGGCTCACACCCATTCAGCGGCCGATTCGACTGGGTATGTCTTTCGCCCAAACGACAGCAGCCCCCCTTGAAGGAGGCCTATCGTCAGGCCGACGAGTTGAAGGTCATCATCGAGCAGGAGGAGGACTTTGCGTGGGCCGAGCAGAATGCCCGCGAGGTATCGAAGCGCTGCCGTCTCTACCTGCAACCCGAATGGAGCCGTGCCGAGCAGATGATGCCGGCGCTGGTCGAGTATGCCAAAGCCCACCCGAAGTGGAACATCTCGATTCAGGCCCACAAATACATGCACATCCCCTAATCGCTCGCCCCGTGAAAATCGCTTTTGGCCGCCGCTTCTGGATGACGACCACCGCCATCATCGTACTCTTCACCCTCTTTTTCGTGGGGCGCAACCTGCTGCATGTCGTGCGTATCAAGGGCGAAATCGGCGACCTGAGGCACGAAGCAGCCCACTATCGCACCCGCATCGCGGAGGACAGCATGCTGGTCGAGCAGCTGCGCCACGACGACTACCTCGAAGCCTATGCACGCGAAAAGTTCCAGATGCAGCGGCGCGACGAGAAGGTGTACATCCTCAAATAATCGCTACACACCGCACAAAAAGAGTGGGTGTCCAACCAAAAGTTGCGACACCCACTCTCTTTATTCAGCTCGCTTGGCCTATACCAATCCCGAGAAGCCCATAAAGGCCATCGACAAGATACCGGCCGTAATCAGTGCGATAGGCACGCCCTTGAACGACTCGGGCATCTCCTCAAAATCGAGACGCTCGCGCAGACCGGCGAAGAGCACCAGTGCCAAGCCGAAACCGAGGGCAATCGACACCGAGTAGGTCACGCTCTGCAAGAGGTCATACTCCTTCTGAATCATCAGAATCGCCACACCCAGCACAGCGCAGTTCGTGGTAATCAGTGGCAGGAAGATACCCAGCGCCTGATACAACGAAGGCGACACCTTTTTCAGAATAATCTCGACCATCTGCACCAGGGCCGCAATGACCAGGATGAAGACGATGGTCTGCATGTAGCCGATGTTGAGCGGATTGAGGACATACTCCTGCAACGGCCAGCAAACCAATGCCGTCAATGCCATCACGAAGGTAACGGCTGCACCCATACCGAGCGAGGTCTCGACCTTCGACGAAACACCCAGGAAGGGGCAGATGCCGAGGAATTGCGCCAAGACCACGTTATTGACGAAGATGGCGCCAATGATGATTGCGAAATACGAAATCTCCATAACTATTTCTTGGCTAATTTGTTAAACAATACCATCAGATAGCCCAGCG
>CAZTCM010000059.1:0-9360 GCA_964612285.1 uncultured Alistipes sp. | reverse complement strand
CATAGGGCTTCAGGCGCGAATGGCGCGGCTCCTCCTTCGAGGGGTCGTACAACATGCCCGTGCAGAGACACATGCGTCGGTGGTTGCGTTCAAGGATGTCGTAGTTGCAACACCCTTCACACCCCTTCCAGAACTCGTCGTCCTCGGTCAATTCCGAGAAGGTGACAGGCACATAACCCATACGCGAGTTGAGTTTCATGACCGGCAATGAGGTCGTGATACTGAACAACTTGGCGTACGGGAATCGTCGTCGGGCCAACTCAAAGGTTCGTCGTTTGATGCGCTCCGCGAGCCCCAGGTGGCGGTACTCGGGGTCAACAATCAGACCGGAGGTAGCGACAAAATCGCCGTGCTCCCAACACTCGATGTAGCTGAATCCGACCAGCTTCTCTCCGTCCAACGCCACGACGGCCTTGCCGCCTTTGATTTTTGCGGCGATGTACTCGGGCGAACGCTTGGCGATACCCGTGCCACGCTGCAATGCCGACTCGTAGATGAGCGTGCAGATGCGCTCGGCGTACTGCGTGTGCTCCTCCTCGGCAAAAATGACGTTGATTGCTTTGTTACTCATCTCGGTAAAGAAATGTGGGAATAATTGTTAGGGTTTATCTCTTTAATGTTTGGTGTTAATTCAATCGGAAGGCGCGTTGCACCCCTTTGATGCGCAGCAGGTTGTGAATCAGGGCGTCGGCAGCCGTGGCCGAGGGTACCTCGACGGCGATGGTGCCCGATACGACACCGCCCTGCCCCAACTCGAAGTTCATGGCGCGGATGTTGAGTTTCAGTTCGCGGCTGATGACTTCGGTGATGTGGTTGGCCATGCCCGTCGTGTCGGCGGCCACAACCCGAATCGTCACGCGGAAGGCCCCTTCCGAGTGCTGACGCCAACGGGCGTCGATGATGCGGTAGGGGTAGTTCTCGCGCATGCGCTTGGCATTCGGGCAGTCGGTGCGGTGGATGGTGATGCCGGCACTGATGGTGATGAAACCGAAGACTTCGTCTCCCTTGATGGGGTTGCAGCACTTGGCCAATTTGTACTGAATCTTCGAGATGTCGTCGTCGATAATCAGCGCGTCGGACGAGTGCTTCTCCTGCCGTTCGGCATTGCGCTCGGCATAGGCCGCCTGCTTCTGGCGCTCCTGCTCTGCAGCAGCGGCACGGCGCTCCTCCTCGGCCTCCCCCGAGAGGTGGCGCGTGAGAATCTCCTTGATGCTCTGGAAGTCGAGTTTGTTGGTGGCAATCAGGCCGTAGACCTCCGTGCCGAGGCGCAATTTGAAGTGCTTCGAGAGGTAGTTCACCGCCTCGTCGACCGTGAGTGCCATCTTCCAGTTCTTCAACTTACGCTCCAACTCCTCGCGTCCCATGCGAGTGTGCTTGGCCGCCTCCTCGCGCAGGAAGGCCTTGATCTTGTTCTTGGCCTTCGAGGTGACAACGAACGAGAGCCAGTCGGCCTTCGGGGTCTGGTTCTTCTGGGTGGTGATTTCGACGATGTCGCCGTTGTGCAGCACCTCGCGAATCGGCACCGAACGGTTGTTGACCTTGCCGCCGACGCAGACTGCACCAAGGTTGGTGTGGATGTCGAAGGCGAAGTCGAGCACCGAGGCTCCTTCGGGCAGTTTGCGCAGGTCACCATTGGGCGTGAAGACGAAAATCTCGCCCGAGGCGGGTTTGGCATCGAAGCGTTGCGCCAGCGAGTGGGTGGTCTCCTCCATCGCGGCACGCAGACGACCGAGCCACTGCTCGCTCGTTTGTGCCCCCTGCTGCACCCCTTTATAGCGCCAGTGGGCCGCAATACCGCGTTCGGCCACCTCGTCCATGCGCTCGGTGCGAATCTGCACCTCGACCCAGCGACCTTCGGCCGAGACGGTCGTGTGCAGCGACTCGTAGCCGTTCGACTTTGGAATCGAAATCCAGTCGCGCATGCGATTCGGGTTGGGAGTGTAGAAATCCGTGACGACCGAGTAGACGGTCCAGCATTGCGGCTTCTCCTGCTCGGGCGCGCAGTCGATGATGATGCGCAGGGCGAAGATGTCGTAGACTCCCTCGAACGGAACACGCTGCTTGCGCATCTTGTTCCAAATCGAGTAGACCGACTTTGTGCGGCTCTTGATGTGGTAGCGGATACCGAGGGCCTGCAACTTCTGTTCGATGGGAGCCACAAACTTGGCGATGAAGGCACGACGCTCCTCGGCACTCTCTTCGAGTTTGAGGGTGATGTGCTCGAAGTCTTTCGGTTCGAGGTATTTCAACGCCAAATCCTCCAACTCGCTCTTGATGCCGTACAGGCCCAGCTTGTGGGCAATCTGAGCATAGAGGTTCATCGCCTCCCAGCTCTTCTTGCGACGTTTTTCGGGTGGGAAGATGCCGAGCGAACGCATCACTTCGAGGCGGTCGGCCAACTTGATGAGAATCACGCGCGGATCTTCCGAATAGCTGACAATCAGGTCGCGGAAATTCTCTGCTTGTTCCTTGGCCACTTTGAGTTTGAGCCCCGAAATGTTGGCCAGGCCGACGGTGATGCCGACCACTTGCTCGCCAAAACGGGCACCGATGTCGGTAGTCAGGGCCAGGAACTCCTCGTCGGAGAGATGCTGGTGGCCGATGCGCACCACGTCGTGCAGAATCGAGGCGATGGCCGAGTTGCGGCCCAATCCGATTTCCGAAATGGCAATCATCGCCACTGCCACGGCGTGGTCGAGCATCGGACGACCATCGTAGCGACGCTCCTCGGCGAGTTTCCCGAGGGCATAACGCAACGCTTCGTCGACCAATGCGGCCGTCGTCTCCGAGAAGGAATTACGCACCAAGGTGCGCAACTTGTCATACCTAACCAACTCCATCTTTGCTGCGGTTTAATACCTAATCTGCAAAGATAGCGCTTTTTGGCGGAAAAATGCGAAAAAAGTGGGATTTATTTATGTATTACATAAATATGGTCGCTCGGAAGGGCGAATTTCAATCGCTCGTCGGCTGTGAGCGTGGCGGCATAGTCGAGGTCTTCGACCACGAAACCCGCTTCGTGCAGGCGTGTGGCGAAGTCGTTGCCGTAGATGCGGCGGTGGTCGTATTGCCCGAAGATGCGGGTGCGCTCCTTCGGGTCGGTGATAGTGTCGTCTTCGAAGGTCGCGGCGCGGTCCAATTCGACGGGAGAGAGCAGCACACCCCAGCCGCCCCGACGGAGAATGCGGTGCAATTCGCGCATGGCCCGTCGGTCGTCGGCAACGTGCTCCATCAGGTGGTTGCAGATGACCACGTCGAAACAGGCGTCGGGGAGCGGAATCTGTTGAACGTCGAAGTGCAGGTTGGCCAGCGGGCTTTCGAGGTCGGCCGTGACATAGCGTTTGGGGGCTCCCTTGTAGTGGGGTTTGAGGTGGCGCATCAGACACACCTCGGGGGCGATGTGCAACACCTCGGGGAGTTGCTCGAAGAGGTTGGTCTCGCGCGTCAGATAGAGCCACAACAGCCGGTGCCGTTCGAGCGAAAGGCAGTGGGGACAGAGGGCATTGGGGCGCGAGGTGACATAGCCGTAGGGGAGCAGTTTGCGGAAACTGTGCCCACAGAGCGGACAGGTGTAGCGCCGACCCCGATAGAGGAGGCCGACGAGGGGCAACATCCACCCCGCCATGCGTTGCAGGAGGGTGCGGGGGAGGTGGTTCAAAATCCACCGAATGAGTCGTTTCATTCTGCGTCGAGGATTTTGGTGACCTCCTGCTCGACTTTGGTGAGTCGCTCGCGACACGCTGTGATGAGCTCGGTGGCGCGTTTCACCTCATCGGTGAGGGTGTCGACATCCATCTCTTCGTTGCGGAAGCGTTCGAGAATCTGCTCAATCTGCTCAATCGCTTCGGTGTAGTTGAAACTCTTTTTGGCCATGGGCGCTTTGAGAATTTTGGAAACTTTCGGAGTTTTCGGAGTGTTGTCCGTTCGCACCTCGAAAATTAATTTTGAATGCTGAATTTTGCTTTTTGAATTATTGGTCGGCTTTTGGGAAAAGCAGATCAATCCATCGTTCGGTCAGCTCTTTCCACAGCTCGGTGCCGGCCGGTTGTGCTTCGAGCGAGATGGCGTGACCTCCCTCGGGGAAGATGTGCAGCGAGGCTTTCACGCCGTGTTTGCGCAGTGCTTCATAGAGATGCAGTGAATTCTCACACGGCACGGCCGTATCGTTGTGGGCATGGAAGAGCAACGTGGGAGGTGTTGCCGCCGACACCTGCTCGTCAAGCGAGTAGCGGTGCAGCATCTTCTCGGAGGGGTTTTCGCCCAGCAGTGCCCAACGGCTGCCGCGATGGGTGTAGGGGTCGCGGAGCGTAATGACGGGCGATACGAGCACCATGAAGTCGGGTACGCGACGCTCGCGGCTGATGCAATCCGTGCCGTTGTATTGTGCCTCCTGCAAGATGCCTGCCGTAGCCGCGAGGTGACCGCCGGCCGAGCACCCCTCAACACCCACTTTTTGGGGGTCGATGCCCCACTCTTCGGCGCGTGAGCGAATCAGTTGCAGGGCGCGCTGCAAATCTTGATGCCCGACCACTTCGGGGCGCACGGCATCCTCCGAAATCGGAAGACGCGCCGTGAGAATGAAGCCCGTGATGCCCTCCTCGGCAAACCAACGGGCAATGTCCCAACCGGCAATCTCCCACGCATAGCGTTGGTAGCCGCCTCCCGGGCAGATGACGATGGCGATGCCGCGATTCTTCTCGGGAGCGGGGGCTACGCGGTACATCGCCGGACGACCGACTTTGTAGACGCGTTGGTTGGCGATGCTGTCGATTACTTCGATGCCACGCGAATCGGGCATCTCGACGCCTTCCCAAAGGTCGATTTTCTCTTGGGCGAAAGTGGAACCTGCCCACCCGAGCAGGATCATCAAAAATAACTTTTTCATGCGTTATGAGTTTATAGGTTCGATTTCGTTGTGAGGTTGCAATTGAAGCGTCGTTTGACCGTCGGCGAGTTCGGCTGTCAGCACTTCGGCTTGTTGCAGTTGTGCGACCTGCTTGACAATGGTCCCGTTGTGGCGCAGAATGGCAAAGCCCAATTGCAGGAGGTGTCGCGGCGAGCGGCTTTCGACGGCATCGTGGGCCGCGTGGAGGCGTTGCGTTTCGTGCCTGAGAAGTTGTTGCACCCGCTCGGGGAGCTGCTGTGCGGCCTGATGGAGGCGCAGACGCTGCCGCATCAACTCCTCGCGTGCCACCTGCCGCACCTCGTGGTGCCAACGCTCCAAGCGGAGCAACTCGCCGTGCATCGTCTGTTGCAGTGCGTCGTGGAGTTGTTGGGCGGCCCCCTCCAACCAGCCGTCGAGGGTGGCCATGCGCTCGACCAACCAACCGGCTACGGCCGTCGGGGTTTTGAGGGCGGTGTGGGCCACCAGGTCGGCCACGGATTGGTCTTTGTCGTGGCCGATGCCGGTCAGAACGGGGAGGGGCATCTGCGCAATGTGGGTGCAAAGGCGGTAGCTGTTGAAGCAGTTCAGGTCGCTTGTCGAACCTCCGCCGCGCACGATGACCACCGCATCGAACTCCGCTTGTCGCTCGGCCACCGCGCAGAGGGCTTCGACGAGCGAATCTTCGGCTCCCGTTCCCTGCATCACCGCCTCGAAGAGGGTGGCGCAGAAGGCGTAGGGCGATTTGGCCAGCTCCTTCCTGAAATCTTGGTAGCCGGCCGCCTGCGCACTCGACAAAATGGCCAGGCGCTGTACGAGCGGGGGCAGTGGCTGTTGGTGGTTCATCTCCCACACCCCCTCCTCTTGGAGACGGGCAATGGTCTGCTGCCGTTGCTGTGCCATGTCACCCAGCGTGAAGGCGGGGTCGATGGCGGTGATTTGGAGCGAGAAGCCGTAGAGTTCGTGGTAGCTGACCAATGCGGCAACCAAGATGCGCAATCCGGCAGCCAGGGGTTGTCCCGTCTCATGCTCGAAGTAGGCTGCCAGCGCGGGGTAGTTGCTGCGCCAGATGACGGCGCGGGCTTGCGCTTTGGGGACACTGTCGTGCGCCCCCTTCTCAATGAGTTCGAGGTAGCAATGCCCTGCATAGTTGACCTTCAAATCGGCCACCTCGGCCATCACCCACAAGGGGGCAGGAAAGCGCTCGACGAGGCTCTCCTTTACGCGGCGTTGCAGTTCGCCGAGGGTCAGGTGGGAGGCGGTGCTCATGCGGGGTGGGGGAATTAACGCCAAATCAGTTCAACCTGACGCGGCATGCGTCGGCCGAGGGGGAGTTGCAGGCGCAGTACACCTTCGCTCTCGACCGCGGCACCCGCCTTGCGGGCCGGTTCCCAGCGCGGAGCCGCCGCTACGGCCTTCAATACGCGGCGCAGCAGCCGTTTGTCGGTCGCTTCGAGCTGGTCGAGCACGGTGAGCGTTCCATCTTGGGCGATGCGGTAGCGCAACACAATGCGTGCCGTGGGGTCTGTTTCGGTCCACGCGACCTGCGAGGCGATGTAGTCGGCAAAGGCGAGCGAATCCCCCGCAAAGCGGGGTGGCTCGTCGTATTTGAGGGTGATGAGCACCACGCCGTTCGACGCCTTCTCGCCATATTGGGCGATGGTAAACTCATCGGCCGGCAGCTCTTCGATGCGTTCGATGACCTCGGGCGGAATGTCGGCCGTCGAGGTGCGCTCTACGCCATTGACGATGTAGAGTGGCGATTGCGCGGCCACAGGCAGGCAATTCAAAATGAAAAATGAAAAATTAAGAATTAAAAATTTTGTCATTTGCAAATGGCTGATGCTTGTCGAATCCGATGTACTCTTCTTCGGCAAACACCCTCATTTTGAATTCTACATTCTAAATTTTGAATCTGTTTACAGCTCGCTCTCTTTCAGTCGCTCGGCGTTTTCGGCCACAATCAGGTGGTCGATGCAGTCCTGGATGTCGCCATCCATGAAGGCCGAGAGGTTGTAGATGGTGTAGTTGATACGGTGGTCGGTGATGCGCCCCTGCGGGTAGTTGTAGGTGCGAATCTTGGCCGAGCGGTCACCGGTCGACACCATCGTCTTGCGCTTCGAGGCAATCTCGTCGAGGTACTTCGAGTATTCGAGGTTGAAGACGCGCGTACGCAACTCCTCGAAGGCCTTGTCGAAGTTTTTGAGCTGTGACTTCTGGTCCTGACACTGCACGACGATGCCTGTGGGGATGTGCGTCAGGCGGATGGCCGAGTAGGTCGTGTTGACCGACTGCCCGCCCGGGCCCGAGGCGCAGAAGATATCCTTGCGGATGTCGTTCATCGAAATCTCCACATCAAACTCCTCGGCTTCGGGCAGCACGGCCACCGAGGCTGCCGAGGTGTGTACGCGGCCCTGCGTCTCGGTCTGCGGCACGCGCTGTACGCGGTGTACGCCCGATTCGTATTTGAGCGTTCCATAGACGTTCGAGCCCGTCACCTTCATCACGACCTCCTTGAAACCGCCCACGGCACCCTCCGACGAGGAGGTAATCTCATAGCGCCACCCCTTCGACTCGATGTATTTCGAATACATGCGCAGCAGGTCGCCGGCGAAGATGGCCGCCTCGTCGCCACCCGTACCGCCACGAATCTCGACGATGGCGTTTTTCGAGTCTTGTGGGTCCTTCGGGATGAGCAGGAGTTTGATTTCCTCTTCGAGGCGTTCGATTTCGGGCTCGAGCTCGGTCACCATCTCACGCGCCATTTCGCGCATCTCCTCGTCTTTGTCGTTGGCAAGCGTATCCTTTGCCTCGGCGAGGTTGGCGATGGCCGTGCGGTAGCGGTCGGAGGTCTCGATGATGGGCTCCAACTCCTTGTACTCCTTCGTGAGCTGGATGAACTGCTTCACGTCGGCAATCACTTCGGGGTCGGTCAGTTTCTGGCCGGTCTCCTCGTATTTGAGTTTCAGGCCGTCCAGACGAATCAAAATGCTGTTATCTGCCATTTATTTGGTGTTTTGTTATTTCAAAATTGTGTCAATCCAATCGAGCATCAGGGGCATCCACGAGTGTTTGTAGTGGAACGTGTCCTTCATGCCGAAGCCGTGCCCGCCATAGGGGTAGATGTGCAGTGAGGCCTTCACGCCGTGCGCTTTGAGGGCGGCGTAGTAGAGGGCGCCATTGACCGACGGCACCGTCTTGTCGTCGTCGGCAAAGAGGATGAAGGCAGGCGGAGTCTGCACCGTGACGCGATTCTGTAACGAATAGTAGTTGCTCTGCTCCTCGGTGCGCTGCTCGCCCAGCAGGCGGTCGAACGACCCCTTGTGTCGGTGGTATGCACCGGCTGAGATGACCGGATAGAACAGGAGCGAGAAGTCGGGGCGTTCGTCGCCCATCGTCGAGGTCATGGCTGCCAGATGACCGCCGGCCGACGAGCCGACGATGCCGACCTGAGGCACCTGCCATTCGGCGGGAACACCTGTGGCCTTGCCGCGCAACATTCGGATGGCCTGGCAGGCATCCTCCATCGGCACCTCGGGGTGGCCGTTGGGCATGCGGTAGCGCAACACCACGGCGACATAGCCGTGTGCGGCAAACCACTCGGCCATGCGGGCCCCCTCGTTCTCCATCGAGAGGTGGCGATAACCGCCTCCCGGGCAGATGACTACGCCGCGACCATTGTGGCCTCCCTTCGGTGTGTAGAGGTAGAGGGTCGTGTGGCTGGTCAAGACGGGACGTTCGTTGATATATGCAGGCTCATCGGCCGACAACTCGTTCGAGTGCGGAGCCGTGGTGTTGTTCCACACCTCAATGACCTGGGTCGGTTTGCCCATATCTTGCGCTGAGAGGTATGCTGCGGAGAGCAAGGCGCATAGCAAAGTGATGATGCGAATCATGGTGTTCTTAGATGACAATGTTGATGATTTTCCCCTTGACAACGATAATCTTCTTCGGCGTCTTACCCTCAATCCATTTCTGCGCCTCGGGCTGCGTGACCACGTCGGCCTGAATCGTCTGCGGGTCGAGGTTGAGGTCGTAAGCCTTCTTGAAGCGGAGTTTGCCGTTAATCGATACGGGATACTCGAAGGTGCTCAATGTGAGGTACTTCTCCTCGCACTCGGGGTAGCGGGCATCGCACACCGAGGTGGTGTGTCCGAGCGTGGCGTAGAGCTCCTCGCAGATGTGGGGCGCAAAGGGGGCCAAGAGTACCACCAGCGGTTCCAAAATCGAACGCTTCGAGCAATCGCCCAGCTCGTTGAGGCAAATCATGAAGGCGGCCACCGAGGTGTTGAACGAGAAGTGCTCGATGTCGTCGGTCACCTTCTTGATGGTCTTATGCAGCGTGCGCAGCTCCTGCTCGGTTGGTTGCTCGTCATTGACGAGGAGGTGTCCGTCGCGGTCGTAGAAACGGCTCCACAGACGTTTGAGGAACTTATGCACGCCGTCGATGCCGTTCGTGTCCCACGGCTTCGACTGCT
>CAZTCM010000058.1:0-9487 GCA_964612285.1 uncultured Alistipes sp. | reverse complement strand
GGAGCCCAACTTCGCGTCACGTCGGGGCCCGTACTCGACAAGCCGGGCGATTTGGCCGGTCTGCTGACCAACCTCAATCCGGGCGATGTGCTCTTCATCGACGAGATTCACCGCCTGAGCCCCATTGTCGAGGAGTATCTCTATTCGGCCATGGAGGATTACAAAATCGACATCGTCCTCGACAAAGGCCCCTCGGCACGCTCGATTCAAATCGAGTTGGCCCCCTTTACGCTGATTGGTGCCACGACGCGCAGCGGCCTGCTGACCTCGCCCCTGCGAGCACGTTTTGGCATCCAATGCCACCTCGAATATTACGACACGCCCATCCTGGCCGGCATCGTCAAGCGTTCGGCGCGTATTCTGGATATCGAAATCGACGACGATGCCGCTTTGGAGATTGCGATGCGCTCGCGCGGTACGCCGCGTATTGCCAATGCGCTGCTGCGGCGTGTGCGCGACTTCGCCATGGTAAAAGGCGAGGGCCACATCGAGTTGAAGATTACGAAATTTGCCCTTGCGGCACTCAACATCGACTCGCGCGGTCTCGACCAGATGGACAATAAGATTTTGGGCACCATCATCGAAAAGTTCAAGGGTGGTCCCGTAGGGCTGAACACCATCGCCACGGCGGTTGGCGAGGATGCCGGCACCATCGAGGAGGTCTACGAGCCCTTCCTCATCAAGGAGGGATTCTTAAAACGCACCCCGCGCGGTCGCGAGGCTACAGAATTGGCCTATGCGCACCTGGGGCATACCTCTCCGCACCACGAGGAGGGGGCGCTCTTCTAAAAGGCGTTGCGCTAATAAAAAAGGGAGAAGGAGGTTGTCCGATATATTTATCGAGCAACCTCCTTATTCGTCAAGCACTAATCCGCCGACTTATTCCGTCTTTACGAACGTCACCCCCTCGACATGCTCCCCGATAAAGATGCGGGCCATGTCGCCTGTCTTATACCATTTGGGCTTGGAGGGCATCTCGTCGTAAATCAGTTCGCCGTTGATGCGCAGATTCTCGAAACGCACATTCCTGACCATGCGTTCGGCGTTGTAACCGGCAATAATTGACAACTCGGCATTTTTGCCCGTATAGGTGATGTTTTTGAAGAGCACATTCTCGATGCCGCGGCCCGGCGCAGGACAATACTTTTTATTAAAGAAAATGCGCACATTCACCAACTGTCCTTGGCGGAAATCCTCGACACGAATATCCTCGAAGCGGATGTTGCGGATGAGGTTGTTGTCGCCGGCATTCACCGCCATGCAGCCCTGATAGTCAACCTGTTTCTCCTTGTGATCGAGGATGTCTATATTGATATACCGCACTTCCTCAATGACATCGCAATAGTCGGGGTCGCCATGGATACCAATCATAATCGGGTGGGCAACATCGGCCCACAGTGTCGAATTCTGCATCGTGATATTGCGACAACTGCCACGGTGTCCCAGGCGGGTAGCGTAGACCGTCGTACAATCGTCGGAGTTGCGGCAAAAGACGCCATCGTGCAGGACATTGCTGCTGGCAAAGACATTCAGACCGTCGCCCCAGCCGTAGGAGCTGATTACTTTCACGTTCCGCATCGTCACATCGTTCGATTCTCCCGTCGGCAGCTGGGTCGAGATGATTCCCTCGACTTCGACATGTTTGGCTCGTTTAATGACCACGCCGGCCCCTCGGCCTTGGGGGTGAATGATCCCGCGACCATAGACCTTGACATGCTCGACATCCTGCACATACAACGTGCCATAGACACGCGCTCCGCCGGCGATATAGACGGTTGTTCCCGAGGGGACATGCAACGAATCGGCCGGCAGTTGATGCACACCGGCACCAAAGTAGAGCAGTTTTTTATCTCCCTTTATGTTGGTCGGCGTGTGCTCGTCAATCGGATTGGCAAACAGGTGGAGATTGTGGAAGATATCGCCATTTACCTCCACCGAAAGATTACGCGGGCGGTCGAGTTTGAAGGTGAGTTTGTTTCCTTGCACCTCATGGGCAATGGCGTACGACAACGGGCGGATGCGGGCATGCTCGATGGAGCCGTGATTGGCCGTCACCTCCACCTCGACCTCACCCGAAAAATCGAAATAGGCCAACGATGCCTTCTCGACATGGTGCCGCGTATCACGCACCTCGTCGACCTTCACCATGTAGGTATCGACCAACTGCCAGACTCCCTCGGCCGTGCGCACGCGCACCGTAAAATCCTCCTTCAATTCAACACCCGCAGGGGCAGGGTAGACCTCCAAACGGTTAGCCGGACGCTCGTGGGCCGACGCAGTGCCGGCAAACAACGCCAGCAGGCTCATCAACAAGAGTTGTTTCATCACTCAAACAGATTTGCATTCACAATTTTAATACGTTTTCAACCCCTTTTTTACTCAACCCGACACAAAGGGGGCATCCCATGCCGACAACATCGGACACAAACCGACGATAGTTGCGCCTTTTTATCTTGCCCGATTCTTGTATAAAACACAATAAAAACGACCGATTTTACTATTTTATATTGTATAACCTTTTTTTTTATGCTACCTTTGTCGTGATAGGTTTCTGCCTCAAAGAGGGGCTCAAATAGGGTAGAGCACAAAAAAACGACGGACTAAACCATCCGCCGTTGAGAGTGATCCCGTGGAGATTCGAACTCCAATCGTAAGAACCGGAATCTTAAATTCTATCCATTGAACTACGGGACCGGACTGCAAAGATGCACAAAAAAAATAAAATGCCCAAATAATTTATGGCGGAAAAACAGACAGCATGGCAACGCTTGGAGGCACTTATCCTTTGGGCCGGCATGACCACAAACAGTTTTGCACGCCACATCGGGCTCGCGCGCGGAGAGAACCTCTATCAAATCAAACGCGGGAACAACGGCATCTCGTTGCCGCTGGCCGAGCGTATCATCACCCATTTTCCGGAAATCGACAAACTCTGGCTGCTCACGGGCGAGGGGCACATGATGGCGCTTCACCATCGTTTGGGTAACCCGATTCCCTATTACAACACCGATTTGGAGACATCCCTGCGCGAGGTTCCCGCCTTGAAGGCCGAGAAGTCGCTCTGCCTGCCGCAACTGCCCGATTGCGATTTAGCCATCAACTACCTCGGGCGTGCCATGGGCAAGAACACACCGGCCGGCACCGTGGTCATCTTGAAAAAGATTGCGCCGGAGGCCATAATTCCGGGGGCAGAATATGCGATTGTCACAAAAAAATTTATAACTTTGCGTATTGTACGTCGGGGCAAGCGTGACGAGCAATGGCGTTTGGTGGCCATCGACACGAAGCACTTCGACGAGGTATGCATCACGACAGAAGAGATTGAACAAATCTACGCCGTGTGCGGAAAATTGATTGTAACCAACTCATAAAAGAACGAATAGCATGTTTTCAGGAATTGTAGAGGCAATGGCCGAGGTGGTAGCGATTCACGTCGACCGACAAAATAAAGATTTCACGTTGCGCTCGCCCTTTGCCGAGGCGCTGAAAATCGACCAAAGTGTATCGCACAACGGCGTCTGCCTGACGGTCGTGGCCATCGAGGGCGACTGCTACACGGTCACGGCCATGAAGGAGACGCTCGAACGCAGCAACCTCGGGCTGCTACAAGTGGGCGACAAGGTCAATGTCGAGCGTTCGATGCGCCCCGAAGCGCTGCTTGACGGCCATATCGTACAGGGTCATGTCGACCAAACGGCTCGCTGCACGGCACGAGAAGATGCCGATGGCAGTTGGTACTACACCTTCGAGTACGAACCCCAAGGCGGCGGCTTGACGACGGTTGAGAAGGGCTCGGTGGCCGTAAATGGTGTGAGTCTTACGGTCTGCGACCCAACCCCCTCGTCGTTCCGCGTAGCGATTATTCCTTACACGTTCGAGCATACGAACTTCTGCCACATCGAGCCCGGCACGGTCGTAAACCTCGAATTCGACATCGTGGGCAAGTACATTGCCCGTCTGATGGAGAACTACCTCAAAAAATAACCTATCAACATCCGACAAATACATGAAAATCAAAACTAAAGAGTTCGCCTCGTTATTAATCGCCCTGCTCTCCACAGCCATCGTCACCGGCTTGGCGATTGCCGACGAGACGGGGTGGCGGGTGACACTATTACTCGCTTTGGGCACCTTTGCCCTTGTCATGGGTGTATCCCTCTTTCTGATTCGTAAATATGTCGCTTATAAGTTGCGCCCGATTTACTCGATTGTTTCGGCACGCGATGTACACACCAGCGAAATCTTCTCCGAATTGCAGGATAAGCGCGTGGAGAGTCTGGGCGAGGAGCTCACCGCCTGGGCCAACACCAACGACCAAGAGATTGCCCGCCTGAAAGAGGCCGAGCACTTCCGCCGGCAATACCTCGGCAATGTAGCCCACGAGTTGAAAACCCCCATCTTCAACATCCAGGGGTACATCTCCACGTTGCTCGACGGCGGATTGGAAGACGAACTCATCAACCGCAAATACCTCGAACGTGCCGAGCGCAGCATCGACCGCCTGATTAACATCGTCAACGATTTGGAGACCATCAATAAGTTGGAGAGCAACATGCATACGTTGAGCCGCGACACCTTCGACATCGTAGCCTTGGCGCGTGAAATCGCCGAGCAGGTGGAGATGGAGGCCGACAAGCGCGGTATCAAATTCCAGGTCAAAGGGGCCGACAACCTCCCATCGGCCTTTTGGGTCCAGGCCGACAAGCACTTCGTGGGACAGGTGTTGGTCAATCTCTTCGTCAATTCGATTTGCTATGGCAAAGAGGGCGGATTGACGCGCGTACGTTTCACCGACCTGCTCGATAAGATTCTGATTGAGGTCGAGGACAACGGCCAAGGCATCGCCCCCGAGGATCAGCCGCGCATCTTCGAGCGTTTCTACCGCGCCGATAAAAGCCGTTCGCGGGAGCAGGGTGGCACGGGTCTTGGGCTGGCCATCGTGAAACACATCGTCGAGGCACACGGCGAGCGCATCTCGGTGCGCAGTGCCGTAGGGGTGGGAAGTACCTTCTCGTTTACGTTGAAGAAGGTTCCTTTGAAAGAGTTGGACAAGCAATAGCGACGCACCATGACACAGTTACTCTCAGTTGTGTGGGATTTCGATCCGGTACTTCTTCGCATCGGGTCGTTCGATATTCGTTACTACGGATTGATGTGGGCCATCGCCATTTTGGTGGCTGCCAAGTTCTTCGACAACTTCGTCAAACGCGAAGGGTTGCCGGCATCGGTCTCGGAGTCGATATTTCTCTACGGCACCCTCGGCACGATTATCGGTTCACGCTTGGGCCATTGCCTTTTTTACGATCCGGCCTATTACCTTTCCAATCCGCTGGAAATCATCGTCGGGTTCCGCGACGGAGGCATGGCCAGCCATGGTGCTGCCATCGGTATTTTGGTGGGGTTGTGGCTCTTCTCGCGCAAAAACCGTCTGCCTTATATTTGGTCGCTCGACCGCATCATGATTGGCGTGGGCATCGGTGGCGCCGTAGTGCGTTTGGGTAACCTCTTCAACTCGGAGATTTTCGGCACGCCGACCTCTCTGCCGTGGGGTTTCGAGTTTGTGCGTTCGCTCAAATGGCAGCGCGAATTTGCCCCCGCAGCGGTGCATCCCACACAATTGTACGAGGCGGCATGCTATCTGATTACCTTCGTCATTCTCACCGTGCTTTACTACCGCTATGACATGGCGCGTCGTCGTCCGGGGCTGCTGTTTGGTATCGGACTGATCGGTATCTTTGTCACACGTTTCTTCATCGAACTGATTAAGGTGAACCAAGAGGCCTTCGAGGAGGGGATGACACTCAACATGGGGCAATGGCTCAGCGTGCCCTTTATCTTGTTGGCAGGTTTTATGATTTATCGTGCTTTAAGCCGTCCCGAGGTGGCAGTAAAAAGCAACAACCACAAAAAATAAGCGCCTATGAATCCAATGGTCGAAGAGGTAAATCGCCTTTTGGGGAATCTGCTCGCCGCCGGCGAGCAGGTTGCATTGCCCGGGGTGGGCACGCTCTCCCTCGTAACCCGTCCGGCTCGTCGCTTGACGAAGCGGTTGGTGATGCCGCCGTTGCGTGAAGTGGAATTCACCGCCACGCAACAGGGGAAATCACTCCCCGCACGCTTGGCCGAAGCGGCCGGTTGTCCGGCAGAGCAAGCCGAAGAGATTTATGGCCGTTGGTTGGGGCATACGCGCGAGGGCGAGGTATTGACCCTGCTCGGTATCGGCACGTTAAAGGGTGGACGCTTTACGCCGGAGAGCGGCTTTGATGCCCGTCTCAATCCGCAAGGGCGCAAACCCCTTACGGTGCGTCGCAAGCGTCGTTTCGATTGGAGCATCTTCCTGGGCATTGCAGCCATTCTGATTACGGCCGGCATCGCCTTCTACGGCTACCAACATTTCTACGGTGTAAGTATCTCGGCACCGGTGACGACATCGGCCGACTCGGCCCAAACGGTCCACGCGCCCCTCGCACAAGAACAAGCCAAGAACATCTCTTCGGCCACAACAACACCCGAGCAGACACCCACCGGGACAACACCGGCACAGGCTTCTGCAACGGCTGCGACCGCACCCCAACCGACCCATGAGCCTACGCATGCACCCGTCGCAGAAACGCCCCAAACGCACCCTTCGGTGATGACCCTGACCTCGGGTCGTTATTATGTGGTACTGGGTGTATTCTCCTCGCCGGAGAATGCCGAACGAGCCGTAGCCCAGGCAGCCGAGGCCGACGGGACTCTGCGGAGCGGCATCTATCGCTTTGGTCAGAAGTGGATGGTATCCCCCTTCGAATCGGATGACACCGAGGCATGTGCACTCTTCCGCAAGGCACACGCCGACCGATTCCCCGAAATGTGGGTCTACAAGGCACGCTAATGAGTCTGGCCAACCATATCTCACGCATCATCAACTGGTTCTACATCGGCCCGTTGCGACGTTGGCTGCCTCATCAGACCTATCGCTATGCGGTGTGTGGAGGGCTCAACATGGTGCTCGATGCCGTGTGGTATTTTGTGATTTACAACTTTCTGGTCGCTCATCGCTATTTCGACCTCGGCGTGGTGGTCATCTCGCCCCACATTGCCTCACTCGTCGTTGTCTTTCCCATCACTTTCTTCAATGGGTTTTGGCTCAATCGCCACATTGCTTTTCGCCACTCCCCCTTGAAGGGGTCGACGCAGCTCATGCGCTATGCACTCTCCATCGTGGGGTCGATTCTGCTGACCTATGGCGGTGTGAAATTTTTCGTCGAGGGGTGCGGCATCTGGCCAACCCCCTCCAAGGTGCTCACCACGCTCCTCACGACCGTTTACAGCTATCTCGCAGCGAAATATTTCACCTTTCGAGGCTGTACGCTGGAATAATTGCAACTTCGCTACAAAATCACCACCCATCTTTGCACCATGAAGATTCTTATCATTGAAGACGAACCCTCGTTGCGCGAGCTGATGCATCGCGAATTGGTGCGCGAAGGTTATGTGGTGGAGAGTGCATCCTCCTTTGCCGAGGCCGATGCTAAATTGGCAGGATATAACTATGACTGCATCCTGCTTGACATCATGTTGCCCGATGGCAACGGGTTGCGCCTGCTGGAGATGCTCAAAGCGCAGCAACGCACCGAAAACGTGATTATCATCTCGGCGCGCGATTCGTTGGAGGACAAAGTGTCGGGATTGGAGTTGGGCGCTGACGACTACCTTCCCAAGCCCTTCCACCTGATGGAACTCTCGGCGCGTATTCGCAGCGTAGCACGGCGTCAGCGCGGCGGGCGTCGCGGCTTTACACTTGGCAATGTCTACCTCGATCCGGAACGCCAGCAGGCGACGGTAGCGGGACAGGAGTTGCCATTGCTGAAAAAAGAGTTTCGTATTCTGGCCTACTTCATGCAACGCCCCAACCATCTCATCGACAAGACGATGCTGGCTGAATCGGTGTGGGGTGACCACGTTGACCAACTCGACAGTTTTCATTTCGTCTACGGGCAAATCAAAAACCTGCGACGCAAATTGCAGGAGGCCGGCGCCGATATCGAAATCAAAGCGGTCTACGGCTTTGGCTATAAGTTGACACTGCTCACCACTGAACAAGTATAATCCTCGCTCGCCATGAAACTTCTCTATCGTGTTGCATTGCATCTGTTGATGGCCCTGATACCCCTGCTTGCGTTGTGGTCCTTGCTTTTTTATGTGGCGATGGTCGATGAAATCAACGACGAGGCCGACGACGCATTGGAGGTCTATGCCGAGATGATTATGATGCGCCATCTGGCAGGACAACCGCTACCTCCGCTCAACAATGGGTCGAACAACAGCTATGAACTGCGCGCCGTCGATGCCTCCTATGCCCAAAAACGTCCCCGCCTGACCTTTCAAGACGCCGAGTTCTACATCCCCGATAAGGAGGAGCACGAGCCGGCTCGTGTGCTGACAGCCCTCTTTGCAACGCCCGACAACCAATGGTTCGAGTTGAAGGTAGCAACGCCCACCTTCGAGAAAGACGACCTTTTAGAGACCATCATGGGGTGGATTGCCTTCTTGGCGGCCCTATTGTTGGTGACGGGCATTGCACTCACGATTTGGGTCTTCCGCCACACGCTTTCGCCCCTCTATCGGCTGCTGCATTGGCTCGACGAATACCTCCCCGGCCATCCGAATGTCCCTGTACCCAACGACACCTCCATCATCGAGCTCCGCCAACTCAACGAGGCCACTCAGCAGATGGCCAACCGCTCCGAAGAGTTGTACGAACGCCAGAAGCAATTTATCGGCAACGCTTCCCATGAGCTACAAACCCCCTTGGCAGTACTCGGCAACCGCATGGAGTGGATGTTAGACGAGATGAATCTCAACGAGGAACAGATGGCCGAGATGCTGCGTCTGCTGCAAACACAACGTCATCTGGTGCGTTTGAACCGCAACCTACTGCTACTCACCAAGATTGACAATGGGCAGTTTCCCGAAAATGCAACCATCGATTTGGTGCCGCTGATTCGTCACGAGCAGGAGATGCTCGACGAGATGTTTGAGAGTCGCCATCTGACCTGCCAATTATCACTCCCCGAGCATTTTATTGTCGAGATGAACGAATCGCTTGCCAGCGTCCTGATTACCAACCTGCTGCGCAACGCCTACCTGCATAGCGCCGAGGGGGCCGGTATCGAGGTTGCTATCCGCGATGGGGTAGTGACAGTGAGCAACGAGGGCACACAACCGCTTGATGCATCGCGTATCTTTGAGCGGTTCTACCAGGGTGCCAAACGTGAAGGCTCGACCGGCCTCGGCTTGGCTCTTGCCCGCGCCGTCGCCGACACTTATGGACTCACGCTTGCCTATCACCATCACGACGGCCACCATCGTTTCACCATCCACTGGCCGAAATAAACACACGAAGAGCATGCTACCCATTTGCTACCCTCATGCAATCTATACCTCAATAAAGAGCCTGTCTAACAATAAAAAAAAATGTTAGGCAGGTCTTTTTTTTGTTTGA
>CAZTCM010000057.1:0-9609 GCA_964612285.1 uncultured Alistipes sp. | reverse complement strand
GCCGCCTGATTACAAATCAAGTGCTCTGCCAACTGAGCTACATCGGCATCTTTCAACCGTTCGGAATGCAAAGGTAGGCATAAAAAATTTACCTACAAAATTTTTGGGCAAATTTTTCGAAAAAACCTCAACTCAAAGAGCTCTGACACGCATCCGCAAAAAAATCGGACGGAAATCGGGTGCAAAGATACTCAACTTTTGCGAATAAACAAATTTCGCTCACGGTTTTTTCACCTGCAAGCCTAAAAAAAGCGAGGGCCCCCTGAGGAGCCCTCGCTATTAATATAAGGTATCAGCGATTAGTTCTGCTCTTGTGCAAAGCCATAACCATTCGTGAAACCACCGGCTGCCATGACATTAGCCGTAAACGGCATCAGGTAGATCGGAGCCTTCACATAGTCGTAAGCATAGAACATATACTTCTCGTACTCATCACGGTACTGAACCAAGTCTGCGCCCCATGCAACCTTCGAATAACCGGCATCAAGCAAGGCCTGCTCATCGGCTACGCGCTCGAAGAGACCCTGAATAGCCAAGTTCGAGTTCGAAACAGCAGCGGCACCGAACTTCGTCCAATCGTCGTGCTGACCACGCCATCCCGGGAAGAGAACAGCCTTCTCCTCAGCCGTCATCTGGCCATCGGGTACATACTGTGCCGTCAAACGGAAACCAACGACCGCTTTACCATCCACCGGCTTCGTGTAAATATGCGACGAGATGATATTGCCATTCTCAAACGCATAGTAACCGTCCGATGCCAAGCCGTCCATCATCTTCTTGGTCAGATCCTTGATGCGCTTGATGCGATCGTTGAGCATACCCGTACGAATCAGCGTCCAACGACGGTCGCCCTCACCGGCAAACTCAAAGCCACGCTCCTCGATCACGGCATCCAACAACGAGCCACACTTCGTGATGAACTCATCCACCTTGGCCTGACCTGCGGGGAACGAACGCTCGCGAATCTTCGTCAGATACTGCTTGGCCGTTGCCGTCTCGCCCAATACGGCGCACACCTCGGCATACGACAGATAGATCTCCGAAAGACGCATGTACGGACCATTGATACCCGACTTACGCTGCGCCTGATACCAAGGCGACTCCTGACGGTTCTCGTCCCATTTGTTGAACGAAAGACCACCACCGTTAGCCTGTGCACCCGGCAAGAACGGAATCAACTGCTCGCCACCCTTACCATCACTACCGGTAACCGTTACAGCTACATCGCGACGCATATCGTTCGGGTCGAAGATACCATAGTAGAAAGCAGGATTGATACGACCCTGACCATAGGCCTTACATGGATAAGAGGTTGCTTTACCACCTTGCGATACACGGCCAAACGAGTAGCTACGCGCATCGTTACCGCCGGTACCCTGTTGCATCGGATACTCGTAGATCGACTCCGTTGCATAGATGGCATCGCTCATGTGCATCTGCTGGAAGAAGTACTGATAGGGGTTGTTGTAGATGCGTTTACCCTCGTTCGCACGCGGATCTACGGTCAGGAATTCGGCAGCACCCGAATTCTCCAACACCTTCTCGTAGTAGGTTTTGGCAATGCGATAGAAATCCTGCCAATCGCTACGACGACCATACGAAGCACCGTTGTTGTCGGTCGAACCCGGGAACTTATCAATCGTCACGGCATTACCCTCCATATCCACGGGAGCGATATCACCACGGCGCGTCTGATAACCGGCTGCATCCAAGCACATACGACCGATCAAACCTTGTACATAGGTCTTCGAGAAGTAGTTCTTCGTACCTGCATAGCCCGGAATCTGACCCGAAGGATACATCAGCGGCTCAACGGCAATCAGATCGTTGATACATACCTCATAGATCGAATCACGCGAGGCCAAGCCCGTTGCGGCCTTGCCAAAGGTATCCTGATAAGGCACATCACCGTAATACTTGATCAACTCACGATAGGCCGTGGCACGCATGGCAATTGCCTCACCATACAGCTGGCTGACACCCGTCGGCTCCGTCTGCGCCATCATCTCTGCAAAATCGGCCGTATTCTGCATGGCCGTAATCACAGCATTGGCTTTACCAATCACAGCAAACAAGCGGTTGTAAGCACCACTGCTATCATCCTTATCGTAACTTCCCAAGGTATATGTGCCGGCATAAGCACCATTCTCATAGAAGGTCTCGGGCCAGTGACGCGCAGGTTGCTTGGCAAACGCCTCGGGATGGCGCTCGATATCCGAGCCGGCTACATCCAATGCATAGAACAGACCATCACCAAAAACCATGTTTTGAGCGCAGTCTCTCCAAGACTCATAAGCACCCTCCATGGCAGCACGAGCGGTCGTCGAGTTCGAGAAGACGAAATCCGCATCCACCTCCGACGGAGAAGTCACTTCGAGAAAATCGCTACACGAGGTAGTTGCAAAGGCAGCTACACAGAGTGCAGAATATAATATCTTTTTCATAGTGTTAATCTCGTTTTAAGGTTTAGAAAGTTACATTCAGGCCGAAAGTATAGGTGCGGCTTCGCGGATAGGCATTGAAATCGTAGTTGGGCGTCGGGAAGCCGTCGATACCATCCTTACCAACATTCACATCGGGATCCAAACCCGAGTAACCAGTCAGACAGAAGAGGTTCGAACCCGTGAAATATACGCGTACCTTCTCGATCTTCACCTTCTTCAACCACGACTTCGGCAACGAATAGCCAATCGTCAGGTTCTGCAAACGCAGGTACGAAGCATCCTCAACAAAGGCGCTGTTCACCAAACCATACTCGCAATAGGGAAGTGCATACTTGGCGTTCTTGTTCAATTCAGCCAAAGCGGTCGGATCCGTTACAGCCATCAAATCGCCCTTCGAATCCACATCGAAAATGCGGAACGACTCCGAAACAATAGCCAGACGGTTAGCACCCAGAGCCGAGTTCTTATCGCCCATCATCGAGTGCATGGCGTTGGCGTTGTACACCTTACCACCAATCGAGTAGGTAAAGGCTGCCGAGAAATCGAGGTTCTTCCAGTTACCGTTCAGCGTGAAACCGCCATTGTGCTTGGCAACCAACTCACCAATTTCACCAACATCACCATTGTCAATCACGCCATTGCCGTCAACATCCTTGAACTTCACCATACCGGGGAATGCCTTTTGCTCACCCGGACGGTTAAAGTGCTCACCACCGGAGTAATTCACGATATCCTTCGTATCGGGCACACCGGCTTTCAGCGTCCAAACGCCGTTGTCGTAATCAAAGTCATCAACGGTATAGTAACCATCCGAGATAAAGCCTTGAACAAAGCCCAACGCTTGACCGGTACGGATAATATAGTCTTTGTCAGGCTTACGCATCGACGAACCCCAGTTGGTGTGAACATCAGCCAACACGCCCTCTGCAAGTTCCTCAATCGTATTCTTGTTGTAGCTGTAAGTTACATTCAACGAGAGGTTGAAATCCTTCTTACGAATCAGATCAGCACCCAAAGCGATCTCAAAACCCTTGTTGGCCGTCTCGCCCACATTGCGGAACTGATACGAGTAACCCGACGAAGCATCGGTCGGCACCTTCATCAGAATATCCTTGGTCGAGTTCCAGTATGCATCCACGCTACCGTGCAAGCGACCGTTCCACATGCTGAAATCGACACCGATATTACGCGAAACCGTCGTCTCCCACTTCAAATCGGGATTGGCCTTCATCGCACCCGGATTGTAAACCGGCGTATCAACGCCATCCACCTTGATCGAACCGCTCGTCCAAGTCTCTTTCCAGAGCGACGAGTCGATACCGTCCGAACCCGAAGTACCATACGATACGCGGAGCTTCAAGTTGTCGAGCCAATCGCGCGTGTTCTCCATAAACTTCTCATCCGAGATGCGCCAAGCAGCTGCGGCGGCGGGGAAGTAACCCCACTGGTTGTTGGGAGCGAACTTCGACGAACCATCGGCACGGAAAGTAGCGGTCAACAGATACTTACCCTTATATGAGTAGTTTACACGGCCGAACCACGACAGCGTACGGTTTGCCAAGCCAATCTCACTGCTAAACGAATCACCGCCCAACGCTTTATTGGTCATGCTAATCTGACCAAAGGCCTGATCCATCGTAAACTCGGCAGGATATCCGGCACCCGTAATGCTCGACGAGTTGGTCTTCGATGCGAGCACCTCATTACCGGCAAGTACATTCAGGCTGTGATCCTCGCCAAGGCCTTGTACCTCATAATTCAAGGTCGTTGCCCAACGCACGCCATAACCATTCGAGTTGGAGAGTTTGGCTGTGCTGTAACCGGCCTCAAAACCACCATCCCATGCCTTTGTCTGTGCCCAATTGCGGCTGAGCGACAATTCCGACTTGGCGGTCAGACCCTTGACGGGCTGCCATGTCAGACCGGCCTTTGCACGCAGACGCTGACGCTCATTCAGGTTTGCATAGTTATTCAGAATATCAACAGGATTACCTACCGGCTCTACAAACGACGAGCCCAAACCAAAACCGGCAATATCGGTCGGATCACCCAACGGATTGTCAATCGGCTTGTACTTATAAGCGGTGGTAGCCACATCGTACTTCGTACCATCATAGAGCATATCCGTGTAACGCAAATCGGCATCAAAAGTCAGCGTCTTGGCCAACTTCTGAACAATCTTGAAGTTGGCATTCCAACGACGGAAGCGCGAGTTGATACGGATACCCTCATCTTCGAGGTAGTTCACCGATGCATAGTACTGCGTCTTGTCATTACCACCCGAGAGCGAAATATCGTGGTTCCACGAACCGGCCGTACGCATGATGTCGTTCACATAGTTGTGAGCTGCCACATTTTTGTACTCGCCAATATGATTACCATACTTCGAGCCCAAACCGAAATAGTGAGCAATACCATCAGCAGACATACCACCATCAAGCGTCGAAGCATAGCCCCAAGTCCAAAGCACATAGTCGTAGGCGTTCATCATATCGAGCACCTCGGGCTTCTCCTTGATCTGGTAGTACATGTTGTAACGAACGGTCGTCTTTTGGTCTTTCTTACCGCCCTTGGTCGTAACGAGAATTACACCGTTAGCACCACGAGCACCGTAGATAGCCGTCGAAGCAGCGTCCTTCAAGACATCGATCGACTCGATGTTGTCGGCCGGGATATCGTTGATATCGCTCACCTGAACACCGTCCACGATGAACAACGGCTCGTTCGACTGCGTAATCGAACCACCACCACGCACGCGGATCGACATCGAGGCACCCGGGCGACCGTCCTGCGAAGTCACCTGCACACCCGGCAGCTGACCCTGCAAGGCCTGAGCCACATTCGATACGGGGTTCTGCATCAGCTTGTCACCCGTAACCGAAGCAACCGAACCGGTCAAATCACGGCGTTTCACCGTGCCGTAACCGATCACCACGACATCCTCCAAGGCGGTGGCATCCTCCTGCAACACAACCTCGATGGTGGTGCGGCCGTTTACGGGAATCTGCTGGGTCTTGTAGCCGATGTACGACACAACCAACACATTGGTCTTTGCGTCGGGCAGGTTCAGCGTAAACGAACCGTCAACACCCGTACTTGTTCCGAGAGAGGTACCTTCGACAACCACAGCAGCACCAATAACGGGCTGATTGTTAGCGTCTTTTACCCCCCCCCTCAACGTCTGGGCCTCAGCCGCAAAAGCCAGGCCCCATCCCAACACTACGGTCAGGAAGAACTTGAGAGATAAGTTTCTCATAGGTAAAAATAAGTTATTAAGTTGGTTTTTGTGCACTACCCAAATCTGTTAAATTCGGGCATTTCGTAACACAAATTTACACATTATTTTCAATATCGTACATTTTTTTCACCTTTTTTCGTATTTTTTTTATTTTCGCACACCCCCTATTCAAAAAAAATGAGAGGGCGCCCAACCCATTCGGTTGTGACACCCTCTTCCGTAGCAAGGTTATATCATCAGCGGAATTTCAAGGCTTGCGAAGTGCGAAAAGCACCCTGTCCGACACCCCGCATTGCGCTAAAATTCCGATTTTCCACCCTATCGATAACTTACGATAAGCACCTTCGAAGCCTCCCAAAAACGAATCGGATCGGTGATGACCAGTTTGAGCACCGTCTTATCAGCCCCCTTAATCAGTTCATACGACCCCTCGGGATGCGACGTAACCACCGTCACACGCTTCTGACGAATGGGCACCTCCAACAACGAGCGCGAATCGGCCTGCATGAAGAAGTCGAGGTTGTTCTGCGTCGCCATTTTGAGCGTGCGACCAATGAGCCCCTCCTTGTCGATAATCTGCGCCTCGCGCAGCTTCTTCTCCTGCCCCACTATATAATATATGGTGTGCAGCTGCCCGTCGAGGGCCGTATTATCCGCGGCCAGCGAATCCACCGTCACGCGATGCACCTCCTGCTGTTCGGCCAGTTGCTCGGTGAGTTGCTGCACTTCGACGCTCTTGGCCGCCACCTCGGCTTTCAACGCCGAAATCTCGGTATCCTTGTCGGCCAGGCGGTCGTTCATGTCGTCAATCCATCGCTCCAACTCCTTGATGCGCAGGTTGGCCTTGCGCAGCTGTCCGGCCTTGCGTTGCAACTCGGCAATCTTCTGACGGTTCTCCTCCATAAGTTGCTCGATGGCAGCCAAATCACTGTTTATCTGGTCGATAGGTCGCGAGAATCCCTCCTCTTCGCCGGTCGTGATGATATTTTCACGCACCTTGATTTGTGCCAGGTTGTCCGAGATGGCATTGATGTCGGCAAAGACGGTACGGATGAGCGAATCCTTGGCGGCCACCACACGCTCCAACGAATCACGTTCCGAGGCGGTTTGGTCGGCCACCTGCTTGCTGACACACGCGGTCATGAGGACCGACACGGAGACCAAAAGAAGTAGTTGTTTCATTGCTCTTTGTATTTGTGTTGAATTTAGTGCGAAGATACAAAGAAGTCCCCGAAAAAACGACAAAAAATCCGAAAATAACACAAAAATCTGCACTTCACGCCGCCCCAATCGGTTCATTCTGTACGATTTTCGGAGTATTGCGAATGATTGGACCATGCATCACCGGCCAAACAGCCTATCTTTGCTCATCGATAAACTTTTTTACCACAAAAGGACGACCCATGAAACGAAACAACCGCACGACGGCACTGCTTTGTTGGGCACTGCTGGCCGCCTGCTGCACCACCCTGTGCCCCCTTTCGGCCGATGCACAAACCGAGCAACAAGACGCATGCCTCTATGTGGAGGCCAAACTGCGTGACAAGCAACACCCCGACCGTCCCAAGTGGAAAAAATACCCTGCACGCACGGTCGATTGCCTGCCTCTCGTTCCCAGAAAGAGCGACAAAACCAATGCCCACGGCAGCCTGAAAGGGGTTCGTTTTCCGGCCACGGGCTATTTCCGCACCGAGCGACACCACAACCGCTGGGTCTTGGTCGACCCCGAGGGTTACCTGCACCTCGAAGCGGCTGTCGTGGCTATTCGTCCCGGCAGGGGCACGACCAATCGGGAGGCCTTCGAGGCCAAGTTTACCGACAAGCACGATTGGGCGCACCAAACCATCGGGCAGCTCGTCGGCTATGGGTTTAACGGTGCCGGTGCCTGGTCGGACGAGGAGAGCATCCGCGCCTACAATCGCACCTCCAAGAAGCAGCAATTCTCCTATTGCCACATGCTGAACCTGATGGCCGGCTATGGCCGCAAGCTGAAAATCACGCGGCAGTTGCCGGGCAACATCGGCTACCCGAACCAATGCATCCCCGTCTTCAACCCGGGCTTCGAGACCTACTGCGAGGAGCAGATTCCCAAGTTAATCGCCAAGTGCAAGGGGGACAAGAACCTGCTGGGCTACTTCTCCGACAACGAGCTGCCCATCAGCCGACGAAACCTCGAAGGCTACCTGGCCCTCCCCGCCGATGACCATGGCCGCAAGGCCGCCGAGGCGTGGTTGCAGGAGCAGGGCATCACGACCGAGCAGATTACCGATGCCCACCGTCACGCCTTTGCCGGCTATGTCAGCGAGCGTTACTACTCGATTGTCAGCCGCCTCTTGAAGAAGTACGACCCCAACCACCTCTACCTCGGCAGCCGCCTGCATGCCGATGCCAAATTCATCCGCGAGGTGGTCGAGGCTGCCGGCCGCCACTGCGACGTGCTCTCGATCAACTACTATGGTTTTTGGACCATCTGCGAGCAGGACATCCGCCGCTGGGAGCAATGGGCACCGAAGCCCTTCATCATCACCGAGTTCTACACGAAGGGTGTCGATTCGGGACTGGCCAACACCACCGGTGCCGGATGGACCGTTCGTACCCAGAAGGACCGCGGCATCCACTACGAAACCTTCATTCTCAACCTGCTCGCATCGAGCAATTGCGTCGGTTGGAGCTGGTTCCGTTATCAGGACAACGACCCCACCGCCAAGGGGGTTGACCCCTCGAACCTCGATGCCAACAAGGGGTATATCGACAACCGCTATGAGCCCTACTCCGATTTGGTGCAGCACATGACGCGCGTCAACACCCTCAAATACGCCTTGATGGAGCAATTCGCGCAATAAAGGCCGCCTCTCACTGCCAAAATGGCAGGTTTTTCGGAAAATTTACTGCCAAAAGCTGGTTGGCACACCGATTGTTGTTATCTTTGCGTGCCGCAAGGCGGCAAACAGAGGGATAATAAAGGCAATTTAAGTATAAACTAAACACAACCAGAAAGACTATGCATGTAAAACCGTTATCGGATCGGGTGTTGATTCTCCCCAATCCGGCAGAAGAGAAGACCGCAGGCGGTCTGTTCATTCCCGACACGGCCAAAGAGAAGCCGCTGGCCGGCAAGGTCGTAGCCGTAGGCCCCGGCACGAAGGATGTCACGATGGAGGTCAAAGAGGGCGACACGGTGCTCTATGGCAAATACTCGGGCCAGGAGATTCAAATCGACGGCACGGAGTACCTCATCATGCGCCAGAACGACATCTTGGCAATTATCTAACGGAGGAATCTAACTTAGCAAACTAAACACGACGGTCGTTCGCTCCACTCTGCCGACCAACGGGAGGCAAAGTCCCTGCCCGAGGCGGGGGTTTGGGGGTGGGTCAGCATTGCAAATGACGCCGAAGGCGGCAAGCAGCCAACCGCAGAAAGCGAACGAACGATTTTAAAACCAAAACAACTATGGCAAAGGAGATTAAATACAATGTAGAGGCGCGTGAGCTCTTGAAGGAGGGTGTCGATGCGCTGTCGAATGCCGTGAAGGTGACGCTGGGCCCGAAGGGTCGCAACGTGATTATCGACAAGAAGTTTGGTGCACCGCAAATCACCAAGGATGGCGTATCGGTGGCCAAGGAGGTCGAGTTGGAGGATTCGTTCGCCAACATGGGTGCCCAGATGGTCAAGGAGGTTGCCTCGAAGACGAACGACGATGCCGGTGACGGTACGACGACCGCCACGGTATTGGCACAGGCCATCATCGGCGTAGGTCTGAAGAACGTAACGGCCGGCGCCAATCCGATGGACCTGAAGCGCGGTATTGACAAGGCCGTCTCGACGGTTGTAGCTTCGCTCCGCGAGCAGTCGCAGGAGGTTGGCTCGGACTATGCCAAGATTGAGCAGGTAGCCACCATCTCGGCCAACAACGACCAGAACATC
>CAZTCM010000056.1:0-9858 GCA_964612285.1 uncultured Alistipes sp. | reverse complement strand
CCGACTACGCCGTGGAAATCTACTACGAGGCGATTCGCTCGGGTCACTTCACCTGCCCCGTGCCGCCCGATGTCTACATGGATATGATTTACATGCCCGATGCGTTGCGTGCCTGCGTCGAGCTGATGGAGGCCGACCCCGCGCGTCTGAAACACCGCAACAGCTTCAACATCGCCTCGATGAGCTTCACGCCCGAGATTATCTGCGCCGAGCTCAAAAAGCGCATGCCCTCGTTCACGATGGATTACAACATCGACCCCGTGAAGCAGGCCATTGCCGAGAGCTGGCCCAACTCGCTTGATGATACCTGCGCCCGCGAGGAGTGGGGATGGAAGCCCGAGTGGGATCTCTCGTCGATGACCGACGACATGCTGCTGCATGTAGGGAAGAAATTGGGTAAATAGCTATGCGCAAGGTGGCGATGTGGATCGTAGGGGTTCTGGGGGCGGTTGTCGTGCTGACGCTCATCGGCGGGTACTACCTCGTTGAGGTGGCGTTGCGGCCCGCGGTGGAGCGTGATACGGAGGCATGCTATGCCCGCTTTGCCGAGAACTACCCGACATTGCGCCCCTGGGCCGATGCACTGCGTGAGGCGGGAACGCTGCGCACAACGACCCTGACGGCCGAGGATGGCACGAGCCTCGAAGCCTGGGTGTTGCCGGCAGCCGAGCCGACCGACCGCACGGCGGTGGTGGTGCATGGCTACACGGACCACCCCTTCGGGATGTTGCAAATCGCCTGGATTTACCACCGACACCTCGGTTATAATGTCTTGCTGCCGACGCTGCGCTTCCACGGAGGGAGTGGCGGTGAGGCCATCGGCATGGGGTGGAACGACCGTCTCGATGTACGGCAGTGGATTGACGAGTTGCCGGCGCTTTTTGGCGGTGAGCAGTGCGTAGTGGTTCACGGCATCTCGATGGGAGCGGCCACGACGATGATGCTCGCCGGTGAGCATGCGCTGACGCCGGCCGTGCGCTGCTTTGTCGAGGATTGTGGCTACATGGGGGTGTGGGAGCAGTTCCAAAAGGAGTTGAAGGAGGATTACCACCTCCCCTCGTTCCCGATTCTGCATGCGGCGCATCTCATCTGTCGACTGCGTTTCGGGTGGAGTTTTACCGAGGCTTCGGCTTTGGAGGCGGTGCGTCGCTGCGAGCGACCGATGCTCTTTATCCACGGCGCCGAGGACCACTATGTGCCGACCTGGATGGTGCATCCGCTCTACCACGAAAAGGGGGGCGCCAAGCAGGACAAAGAGCTCTGGGTGGCGCCCGAATCGGGGCATGCCTGGGCCTTTGCCGACCACCCCGAGGAGTATATCGGGCGCGTGCGTAACTTTGTGGAGCGTTACATGTAAACTTCTCTTTGTATATAATTACACACAAGAGAGCCTATCCAACCGTCGATTGGATAGGCTCTCTTGTTGTGAATGCAGAGGTGTTTATCGTCGTTGCAGTGCTTCGCCTACGCCGAACAGGGTGATGTAGGCAAAGGCGATGAGCGGCAACGAGAAGCCTTGTGCCATGCTCGTTTGGCCAATGAGTCCCATGCAGATGGGGAAGACGGCTCCTCCCACGATGCACATCACCAAGAGCGATGAGGCCTGCTTCGTGCGTGCTCCCATGCCGCGAACACCCAACGCAAAGATGGTGGGGAACATCGTCGACATGAAGAAGAACGAGAGGAAGAGGGCGATGAGCGAGGCGGTTCCGACGGAGGCCATGACCAGTGTCATGCAAATCGTGGCGCAGGCTCCAAAGAGGGCCAACAGGCGCCCCGGGGAGATCCAGCGCATGAAGAGCGAACTCGTCAATCGCCCCACGAAGAAGAACCCCATGCCGCCCATGCTGAGCAGCTGCGCGGCGGTGAGTTTCGACATCGAGGGGTCGAGCTCCAAGACATAGTTCACGAAGTAGCTGCCGATGCCGGTCTGGGCCCCCACATAGAGGAATTGTGCGATGAGAGCGCGGCGGAAGTGTTTGTGCTGCCACACCGAACCTTCGGCGGTGCCTTCGCTGACCGCCTCCTGCTCGGCATCAGCCTCCATCTCACGTTCGGGGATGCGTATCTGCGAGAAGATAAGGCAGACCAGCAGCACGAAACAGCCGACCAAGATGTAGGGCTTGGCCAGGTCGAACGACGAGCCCTCGCCGCCGAAAATCAGCAGACCGCCAATCAGCGGGCCGACAATCCAACCCACGCCGTTGAAGGCCGCGGCGATGTTGATGCGTTGGGCGGCGTAGGCTTCGGGGCCCATGCCCGTGGCACAGGGGTGAGCACCATTTTCGATGATGCAGAGGCCGCATGCCAGAATGAAGAGGGCCGCAAAGAAGGGGAGTGGCGAGTGAATGAACGAGGCCGGCACGAAGAGCAGGGCTCCAAGGGCAAAAATCAGCAGTCCGAGGATGATGCCGCGCTTATAGCCCAGGCGCCGCATCAGCCAGCCGGCCGGCAGAGCCATGACAAAGTAGCCGATGTAGACCGAGAATTGTACAAATCCCGATTCGGCCTTGGTCATGTCGAAGACCTCTTGAAAATGCTTGTTCAGCACATCGAGCAGGCCGTGGGCGCATCCCCACAGCAAGTAGAGGGTGGCAATGAGCAGAAAGGGGACAAAGTAGTTGACCCCCGCCGCATTCTTAAACATGGACTTTTTTGCCATGAAAAAGTATAAGTTTGAGTTCTAAATTCTACACATTTTGAATTTGGTTTTGCACCTCGATTAATCGAGATGAAAAACCTCCTCCATCGTGGCCCACCATTCGCCCTCTTTGCGGGTGTCGAGCGGGCGCTGGCACGGCTCGCAAACGGCCCACCAACGCTGCGTCTCGGGGTCGGCGGCCATCTTGGCCATGTCGGCCTCGTAGTCCGTGCCGACATACTCGTAGTAGCTGAACAACAGCCCGTCCTTGTAATAGATGCTGTAATTCTCGATGTTGCACTCTTTGATCATCTTCAACACCCCGGGCCAGGCCGCAGCGTGCAGACGTTTGTACTCCTCCAATTTTTCGGCATTGACGCCGATTACCATGCCATAGCGTTTCATAATCTTGTATTTTAGATAGTTATTATATTTATTCGTTTAGCCTTCGATAGAATTAATAGGGCCAATATAATCCATAAGCGCGTTGAACTTTCTTTGCGTTTAACAAAACTTGCTTCTCGCCTGTTGAATTTCTTCCAAAATAGTCCTTGGCACAAGCAAGTAACCATGGCATAATGGCAGGTATTTGCGTTTCTCTATCCACTGTATCCCAAATATCAACTTCCCACACAGGCTCATTGTTAGAGTTGTTAACAGCTGTGATTCTAACAATTATAGGAATTTTCTGCACCTTATTAATAAGTGTTTTTGGGATAACAGTGGTTTGCTCTCCCCCATAATTTGAAGTAATAACGAGACCTGAGGGGGTTATGCTTGTTGAAGAAGTTGCGGGGATTGTCGTAGTAACAAACTGATTTACCTGATGAGATGTAGTTTGAGAGTATGCTTCCCCTATCTTTAACTCGAAAATAATTTTGAGTGAAGCATGATTATTATCAGCAAGATACCCAACTTCATTTAACCTCGCTTTAAGGTGCTGAAAATATTCTTTATAATCCAAACGGGCATCTAATACGGAGTCTTCTGTTGTTACATAATAGGTTCTTTTATCCGGAGTAGTTCCAAGGGAATTAACGTAACAATAGAAGTAATCACTGCAACCACTGATGAGAAAAGCAAATAATATAGCGAATAGGTAATTCGATAAGTTTTGTAATCTTTTCATTTTTAGATAGAAATGGTTATTGTTGTGTTGCCATTCCGAACGTACCAACGGAGAAAACTACCATTTTGAATTTCTTTGATTCTACTCGTGTACGGCGCGGAACAGGGCCTCGATATTCGCCGGATTGATGTCGGGCAGAATCGCTTCGTGGCTCGGTGAGAGCAGCAATCCTGTGGGGAAGAGGGCTTTCAGGCGACGCACATCGGCGGCCACCTCCTCGGGAGTGCCGTTTACGAGCAGGTGCTGGGCATCGACCCCGCCAAAGAAGCACCCCTTGTCGGCAAAGTCGGCCGCCAACTTCTCGGCCTGCATGTCGTGGGCCTTGGCCTGTATCGGGTGGATGATGTCGACACCGAGGTCGAACAACTCGTTGATGACCGGATAGATCGAGCCACACGAGTGGTGCACGACCTTCAACCCATAACTCTTGGCCTGGTCGACCAGTTGCTTGGTGCCCGGGAAGACATATTCGCGCAACTCCTCGGGGGCGACGAGCAACCCCTTCTGGCTGCCGAAGTCGTTGCCGATGAGCACCGCATCGAGGTGACCCTTCGTGGCCTCATAGAAAATCTCGCCGCAGCGGAGGTAGAACTCCGTGATGCGGTCGATGACGGCACGGAACATCTCGGGGGCAATCATCATCGTCATCAAGGCATTCTCCATGCCGAAGGCCGAGCAGGCATCCTGGAAGTGGGCAGCCCACATGATACCCATGCGGGCACAATCTTCGGGGGCCTCCATCGCCAGTCGGCGTGCCTCGTGAAAGTCGATGTGCTCCTCGGGGTCGGGCCAGGGGAAGGTCTCGACCAATGCAGGGTCGGTCATATCCTCGAAGAAGCCAGGAGCGGTGAGCGTGCGCTCGTCCTGCGCTCCACCCTCGCCACTCTTGGCAAAAGCGAGCGAACAGCCGATGTCGTTCGTCGGCGGGTTGTGGTAGGGAACCGGAATGGGGTAGACGTCGTCGTCAATCTTGCGCTTTAAGGCATCAACCGAATCGACCCCGAAGTGGGCAAAGAGCTTGGGCAGGGCCGAAGGTACGGGGAGTCCGAGCCATGAAGCGGGACGGTCGACGGGCTGACGGTTGACGGTGGCGAAGAAGCGTTCGCGGTGGGTCATCATAGGTGTATCTCTCTTTGGGTGGTTGCTAAAACAAACAAATGTAGGGTTTTTTGTCCGAAAATACAAGCGAAGGAGACGAAAAAGGCGAAGAGAGGTGTACAATTCGAGATTTTCACTATATTTGTATCTCCGAATGGAACCACTTTAATAACCGATAAACCGACTATGATGAAACATTTGTTGCGGGTGCTGCTGGGTGTGGCACTGCTTTGCGGAGCGGCCTCCTGCGGGGGTGATGAGTATGATGATGCGGCACTGCGTCAGCAGATTGCCGACCTCGAAGCACGCCTCACGGCGGCCGAGACGGTGCTCAATGCCTACAAGAACAAACTCTTTATTAACAGCGTGCAGACGACCGATGCGGGGTATGTGATTACCTTCTCCGACGGCTCGAAGGCAACCATCACGAATGGCAAGGATGGTACGCCCGGGAAGGATGGCGACACCTGGATTAAAAATGTGACGGTGGGGGCCACCGAGGTGACCTTCGAGATGACCTCGGGGCAGAGCTTCTCCATTCCGTTGGCAACGGCGGTTTCGGGCATCCAGTCCATCGCCTTCGTACCGCGCTACGACGACGGATGCGCAACGGTGCTGTATACGACGGCCGCAGAGAGCAGCCTCGAACTCGATTTCCAACTTTCGCCCCGCGAGAAGGTGGCCGACCTTGCGGCAAAGTGGGAAGATTATTTCGCGGTGGAGGCGATTCTGACCGAGAGCCGGGCGGTGGAGGTGCTTCGCCTGCCGATTTCGGCCTTCGAGGCGGATGCTGCGACGGGGATTGTCTCGTTGAAAGCCTCTGCAGCCGGTCTGGGAGCCGACTTTTTCAGCCGTGCACTGACGGCGGCTGCGACACTGGTTATCTCCGACGGAACGACGACCATCTCGTCGGACTACGTTCCGCTGAAAGCGGTCAAGCAGTCGATTCCGGCCAATCAGATTCGTTACAAGACCTATAATTCGGCAGCCGTAACGCCCAAAAAACCGACCGCTTTTGGTGGCATGACCATCGAGTCGAACAACTACGCCGACGGAATGGGTGTCATCACCTTCTCGGGGCCGCTGACCGAGATTGGAGAGGGTGCCTTCCAGGCGTGCAATACGCTGATTAATGTCGAACTGCCCGATGGCCTGACAACCATCGGAAAGAATGCCTTCCGCGAATGCTCCCGATTGACCGCGGTGACGATTCCCGCCTCGGTGACGACCGTGGCCGGTTATGCCTTTGGCCGCTGCGAGAAGTTGCGCGAAGTGATTATCGAGGGGCGGCCGACGGTGGGGGCCTATGCCTTCTCGAACTGCAAGGCCCTGACCGCCTTCTACGGGCCGTTGGCGACGAAGGACCATTGCGCCCTGATCAGCGACGGGGTGTTGCTGAGTTTTGCCTACAAATCGGCCGTCACCTACACGGTGCCTGCCGGTGTGGTGACCATCGGAAATGCCGCCTTCTCGAATTGCGAACTACTTGCCGAAGTGCACCTCCCCGAAGGGTTGCAAACCATCGAAGATGAGGCGTTTACCTATTGTAAGGGGCTGACTGCCATTGAGATTCCCGAAGGGGTGACCTCGTTGGGAATGGCCGCCTTCCGTGCCGCTACGAACCTGACGGCGGTGACGCTGCCCTCGACCTTGAAGAGCCTGGGAAGCTATGCGTTGGGCGGCGGCTCGAAGATTGCGACGCTGACCATCCATGCCACCACACCGCCCTCGTTGGGGGCAAAAGCCCTCGACGGATGCTCCTCGACGATGCAAATCAAGGTGCCGGCTTCGGCCGTAACGGCCTATCGTGACCACGAGGATTGGGGAAATTATGCGGCACAGATTGTGGCGCAAGAATAGAGTCCGTCTAACCAGGTGATTTCGGCCTCTTGCTCGTGCTTGAAATGCTCACATACGCTTAGTATGCTTCGCTTTCTCGCACTTCGCAGGCCTTGAAATCCTGCTGGTTATGCGACTTCTACAAACGAGAGAGGTTGCCCGACACGAATGTTGGGCAGCCTCTCTTTGTTGTGGTTGGCGGATTCGGACGTCAGCGCATCAGCAGCGACGAGTCGCCATAGCTCAAAAAACGGAAGTCGTGTTGCAGCGCATAGTCGTAGATGCGGTGCCAATCCTCGCCCACATAGGCTGCAATGAGCAGCAGCAGCGTTGAGGAGGGCTGATGGAAGTTGGTGATGATGCGCTCGACGATGCGAAACGTATAGCCCAGCGGGGTAATCATGATTTGGGTGGCACATTTCAGGCGGTCGAGCCCCTCGCGCTCCATATAAGAGAGGAGGGCCTGCAACGCCTCGGCACCCCCGAACTCCTGCGGAATGTCGTACAGCTCCCACTGCCCGATGACGCGCTCGGCGTCGGGTGTGCCGTGGGTGTGGATGCGCCAACCGAGAGCGGCAAGCGATTCGAGCGTGCGCACCGAGGTGGTGCCGACGGCCGTAATTGCGCCGTGCTTGCGCAGCAGCTGCTCGATGGTCGAGCGGCAAATCTCGAAGTGCTCGGTGTGCATCGGATGGTGGGTGGCATTCTCCTCCTTGACCGGCAGGAAGGTGCCGGCACCGACATGCAGCGTCACCTCGCCAAATTCAAAGCCCTCGTTTTGCATGGCTTCGATGAGCGCAGGGGTGAAGTGCAGGCCGGCCGTGGGGGCAGCGACCGATCCCTCGAATTTCGAGTAGACGGTCTGGTAGCGGGCGTTGTCGATCTCCTCGCTCTCGCGGTTCAGGTAGGGCGGAATCGGAATGCGCCCCAGCAGTTCGAGCAGCTGGCCGAAGGTGAGGCGGGCCGACCACTCGAAGCGGACCACCTGTTCGCGCCCCTTCTCGCCCACGCGCCAGGCACGCAGCCACTCCTGCGCCCCTTCGTGTTCGAAATTAATCTCGACACAGCCCTCTTTCCATTTCTTTGAGTTGCCCACAATGCACGACCACTCGGCACTGCCGACCGCCGAGAGTGCCCGCTCGTAATCGGCCGGAGCGTGGGGTTCGAGGCAGAAGACCTCGATGCGTGCCCCCGAGGGCTTGTGCATGATGATGCGGGCACGAATGACCTTCGTGTTGTTGAAGACCAACAGCTCGCCGGCGGGCAGCATCGTGCCGACGTGGCGGAAGTGGCTTTCGGAAATCGAGCCCCCGCGGTAGACGAGCAGCTTCGAGTCGGAACGCTCGGCCAGGGGGAATTTGGCGATGCGGTGGTCGGGCAAGGGGTAGGTATAGTCGTTGATGTCGATGTATCGCTCCATTTCTTCGGCATTTTGTTTTCGCAAAATTACAAAGATTTTGTAACTTTGCGTCGCAAAATGTGCTTTTAACAGCGAAAAACCCAATGAAAACCGATTTTCTGGTGATTGGCTCGGGCGCGGCAGGGTTGTCGTTTGCCCTCAAAGCGGCCGAAAAGGGCCGGGTGACGATTGTGACCAAAGGCGAAATGGCCGAGTGTAACACAAACTACGCCCAGGGAGGTATCTGCTCGGTGACCTATGCCCCCGATACCTTCGAGAAACACATCGAGGATACGCTGGTCTGCGGTGCCGGAAAGTGTGACCGGCAGGCTGTGGAACTGGTGGTGCGTCGTGCTCCGGCATTGATTCAGGACCTCATCGCCTGGGGAACACGTTTCAATAAAACCCCCGACGGGCGGTTCGAGCTCAACCGCGAGGGCGGGCACACCGAGCACCGAATCCTGCACTATGAAGACCTTACGGGTGCGGAAATCGAGCGGGCGTTAATCGAGTCGGTGCGGCGTCATCCGAACATCACCGTCTTGGAGCACCACTTTGCCATCGACCTCCTCACGCAGCACCATCTGGGTGAGTTCGTCACGCGCCACACGCGCAACCTGACCTGCTTCGGAGCCTATGTGCTCGATGAAAAGACCCACGAAATCGAAACGATGCTGGCCCGCTTTACGGTGGTGGCGACGGGTGGATGTGGCAATATCTACTCCTCGACCTCGAATCCCGTCGTGGCGACGGGTGATGGGGTGGCGATGTGCCACCGCGCAAAGGCCATCACCGAGAATATGGAGTTTATCCAGTTCCATCCGACGACCCTCTACAACCCGGGTGAAAAGCCCAACTTCCTCATCACGGAGGCGATGCGCGGCTTTGGTGCCATCCTGCGTCTGCAAAACGGCGAGGAGTTTATGGATAAATACCATCCGATGAAGTCACTGGCTCCGCGCGACATCACGGCGCGTGCCATCTACCGCGAGATGACGCGTCGTGGCGAAGATTTTGTCTACCTCGATGTGACGCACAAGGAGCCCGAGGCCATCAAAAGCCATTTCCCGAACATCTACGAGAAGTGCCTCTCAATTGGCATCGACATCACAAAGGATTGGATTCCCGTGACTCCTGCGGCGCATTATTCGTGTGGCGGTGTGAAGGTCGACACCCACGGACAAACCTCCATCAAACGCCTCTATGCGTTGGGCGAGACCTCCTGCACGGGGTTGCACGGCGCAAACCGTCTGGCCTCGAACTCGCTCATCGAGGCGGTAGTCTATGCCGACGAGGCGGCTCGTCACGCCCTCGAACGATTTGACAAGACCCCCTTCCAGGAGGGAATCCCCGACTGGGACTTCGAGGGGACGCAGCATACCGAGGAGATGCTGATGCTGATTCGCTCGAAGCGCGAGGTGCAGTCGATCATGTCGAACTATGTCGGCATTGTCCGCTCGAACCTTCGTCTGGAACGCGCCATGCGCCGCCTCTCCATCCTCTTCGAGGAGACCGAGGAGCTGTACAACAACACGAAACCCGTCCGCGAATTGTGCGAACTGCGCAACATGATTGCCGTGGCCTATCTGGTCATCAAGCAGGGCCTCGAAATCAAAGAGTCGGTCGGCTGCCACTACAATACGGATTATCAGAAACAAGCATAAATGACTTTACAGGAAGAGATTACACGCCGACGCACCTTTGCCGTCATCGCTCACCCCGATGCCGGTAAGACGACCCTCACGGAGAAGC
>CAZTCM010000055.1:0-9891 GCA_964612285.1 uncultured Alistipes sp. | reverse complement strand
ATCGGCGGGGGGATGACCTGCTGATAGCCGTGCTGTTTCTGCACCTTGCGCAGGAACTGCTCCAAACGGTCGCGCAACTCGGTGCCCTTCGGCAACCACAACGGCAGACCCTGGCCCACGCGCTGCGAGAAAGTGAACAATTCGAGCTCCTTGCCCAGCTTGCGGTGGTCACGCTTCTTGGCCTCTTCGAGCATCACCAGATACTCGTCGAGCATCGACTTTTTGGGGAACGAGATGCCGTAGATGCGCGTGAGCATCTTGTTCTTCTCGTTGCCGCGCCAATAGGCACCGGCTACCGACAACAGCTTGATGGCCTTGATGAAGCCCGTGTGGGGCAGGTGCGGGCCGCGGCAGAGGTCGGTGAAGGCTCCGTTCGTATAGAAAGAGATGGTGCCATCTTCGAGGTCGCTGATGAGTTCCACCTTATATTGGTCGCCCTTCTCGGTGAAGGTGCTGAGTGCTTCGGCTTTCGGTACCTCGCGGCGGATGAGCTCCTCCTTCTGGCGTGCCAGCTCCAGCATCTTGTTTTCAATCTTTTGCAGGTCGCCCTCGGTAATGGGGGTGGGGCAGTCTACGTCGTAGTAGAAGCCGTTTTCGATGGCCGGTCCGATGCCGAACTTAATGCCCGGATAGAGCGCTTCGAGGGCCTCGGCCAAGAGGTGCGACGAGGTGTGCCAGAAGGCGTGCTTGCCCTCGGCGTCCTCCCATTTGTAGAATTTGATGGCCGCATCGTGGTCGATGGGTTGCATCATGTCGACGGTTGCTCCGTCAATCGAGGCCGCCAGCGAGTCAGCAGCTAAACGAGGGCTGATGCTCGATGCGACGTCGAACGCAGTGGTCCCTTTGGCAAACTCGCGTACCGAGCCATCGGGAAAGGTGTTTTTGATCATAAAAAAGTTATAAAGGTTACTATTGCGAGCTCTTTCGGCGCTTCCACAATTACGAGACGGAATACGCCTACCGAAGGCTCTGTTTTTTTCTTTCATCTACTCGTTGTGCCCATCATCACGCCCCTCGTTGTCGCGCGGTTCTGTGTGTTCGTGACGCTCTCTGCGCTCGGGACGTTCTCCGCGTTCGGGGCGTTCACCTCCATCACGGCGCGAACGCTCGCGCTCGGCTTTGGGCAGCGGATTTGACGACCACTCCTCCCAGGCACGACGATTGCGCACGATGTCAATGGCGGCGTAGAGGGCGTTGCGCATCGATTGCGAGTCGGCTTTACCCTGGCCGGCAATGTCAAATGCCGTGCCGTGGTCGGGCGAGGTGCGCACCTCGCTCAGCCCTGCCGTGAAGTTTACGCCGTCGGGCGAGAGGGTTTTGAAGGGGGCCAGCCCCTGGTCGTGGTACATCGCCAACACACCGTCGTACTTCGTATAACTGCCGCTGGCAAAGAGCCCGTCGGCCGCAAAGGGACCGAAGGCCAGGATGCCCTGATCGAAGGCCTCCTCGATGGCGGGACGGATAATCTCCTGCTCCTCCGTGCCGAGCAACCCGCCGTCACCGGCATGGGGGTTGAGGGCTAAGACGGCGATGCGTGGCGCAACAATGCCGAAGTCGGCAATGAGCGAAGCCTTGAAACGGGCCAGGTCGCTCACGATTTTCTCGCGGGTGATGTGTGCCGGAATCTGGGCGATGGGCAGGTGCTTGGTGACCAACCCCACGCGCAGCCACTCGCTGCACATAATCATCATCGGCTCACCCTCGAAGGCGGCCCCGAAAAACTCCGTGTGGCCCGTGAAGCGGAAGTCGTCGCTCTGCACCATCTCCTTGTCGAAGGGGGCGGTGACAATGGCGTCGAGGACTCCCTCTTTCAGGTCGGTCGTGGCGCGTTCCAGCGCCTCGACGGCAGCCTTTCCTGCCTCGGGCGTAGCCTTGCCGGGCTCCACCGCGGCCACCTTGCCGCAGGGTACGAGGTTGATTTGTCCCGCGCGTGCATCCTCGGCCGTGTGTACCGTGTGGAAGTAGACCTGCTCGCATTCGGACAGGAGTTTGCGGTAGTGCCCCATGGCATCGGGCGCCCCATAGACCACCGGTGTGCAGAGCTCCATGAGGAGCGGATTGGCCAAGGTTTTGAGGATGACCTCCCAGCCAATGCCGTTCGGGTCACCCTGTGTGATTCCTATTTTGAGTCGTTGTTCTGACATAAGTTGCTGTTTCAAAGAGCAAATATACGCAAAAAGCGAGAAATGTAGCAGGTTGGAACAAAAAAAATCGCTGCGAAGCGATTTATTTTGACAATGAGCCCTTCGTGCAACGCCGACGGAACTCGGCACAGACAATCCCCGTAGCCATTGCCACGTTGAGCGATTCGCTGCTGCGACGGTCGGCGGGGTAGGGTGGAATGAGCACTTTGCGGGTGATGCTGCGTGCCGTAGAGGCCGAGATGCCGCGTCCCTCGTTGCCCATCACGACGATGCCGTGGGGGGTGAGCTGCGTGTCGTAGAGGTTCTCTCCTTCGAGGAAGGTGCCGTAGATGGGGATGCCGGCCGCTTTCGCCTCTTCAAGCAGTCGGGCAAGCTCGACATAGTGCACGCGCACCCGCAGGATGGCTCCCATGGTTGCCTGCACCACCTTTGGGTTGAAGCAGTCGGCCGAATCGACCGAGCAGAGGATGTCGCGGATGCCGAACCAGTCGGCCAGGCGGATGATAGTCCCCAGGTTGCCCGGATTCTGCACCTCGTCAAGGGCCAAGACCAGTTGCCGGTCAAATTGGGCTGCATCGAGCTGATGGCGCGGAATCTCAACCAGCGCCAACGCCTTCGAGGGGGTTTTCAGCAACGAGATGCGTTCCATCTCCTTCGGTGTGACACACTCCACCTCCGGCCCCTCGAAGATTCCTGCGAGGGCAAAGATTCGGCGAATGCGCAGTTCGGATGCGCGAATCTCGGCGATGAGCTTCTCGCCTTCGGCGACGAAGAGCCCCTGTTCGATGCGGTTGCGCTTGTCCGACAGCGAGCGGATAAGTTGAATTTCGGCTTTTGTCATGGCTGTTTTTCGATGGTAAAGGTTTCGCCCTCGATGGCGGCATAACTCGCTGCAAAGAGCGTGCGCGCCTCTTCGACGAGGGGTTCGAGCGCTTTGTAACGCGACGAGTAGTGGCCGATGATGAGGCGTTTGGCTTCGGCTTGGAGGGCCGCTTTGGCCGCATCGAGTGTCGTGGCATGGCCGCGGTCGCGAGCCGAACGCTGCTCTGCGGCGGCGTAGGTCGCCTCGTGATACATCAAACTGACCCCGCGGCACAATGCAGCCGCCTTGGCCGAGAAGTTTGTATCCGAGAGGTAGGCGTAGGAACGGGGCGCATAGGGACGGTAGGTGAGTTCCGTATTGGGCACCACCTCGCCGCTGTCGAGGGTGATATCCTCACCCCGCTTGGCGGCCGTAATCTGGGCAATCGAGAGGCCGTATTTCGCGATTTTATACTTCTCGACATTCAGCGGCGGCTCCTTCTCGCGGAAGAGATAACCGGCACACGGCACGCGATGGCGCAACGGAATGCTCCACACCTCGACGGTGCGATTCTCCATCAGCAGCCGGTGCTTTGTCGTATCGACTTCCACCCACTCGACCGTGTAGGGGAGTTGCGTGTCGAAGAACCGCAGATGCGCCTCCAACATCTCGCCAAAGGGGGCCGGCGCATAGACTTTGAGGGGGGTGCGTCGGCCATAGAGCCCGAGGGTCGAGATGAGCGGAAAGAGTCCGTAGACGTGGTCGCCATGCAGGTGCGAGAGGAAGACCTCGCGAATTTTCAGCGGGTTGATGCCATAGCGAATCAACTGCTGCTGCACACCCTCCCCGGCATCCACCAGATAGTGTTGCTCGTGGATGTTCACGACCTGCGCCGAGGGATGGCGGTGGAGGGTCGGCTTGGCGCTCGAAGCACCCAGTATGGTGACCTTGAAACTCAATGTATCAGCTGCGTAAGAAGCGTTCGCAATCGAGGGCGGCAATACACCCCGAGCCGGCTGCTGCAATGGCCTGACGGTAGTGCGGATCCTTCACGTCGCCGGCTGCAAAAACACCCTCGACCGAGGTCTTCGAGGTGCCCGGCTCCACTTTGATATACCCCTCGTCATCGAGTGCCAGCTGGCCGTCGAAGAGGTCGGTATTCGGATGGTGGCCGATGGCCAGGAAGAAGCCTGCTACGTCGAGTGTGCGCTCCGTGCCGTCGGTCTTGCGTACACGCACCCCCGTCACGCCGCTCTCGTCACCCAGCACCTCGGCCGTGTTGTACTCGAACAACACCTCGATGTTCGGCGTGTCGAAGACGCGCTGCTGCATCGCCTGTGAGGCGCGCAGGAAGGGCTTGCGGACAATCATATAGACCTGACGGCAGAGCGAGGCGAGGTAGGTGGCCTCCTCGCAAGCCGTATCACCGCCACCCACGACGGCCACATCGCGACGGCGGTAGAAGAAACCGTCACACGTTGCGCAGGCACTTACACCCTGGCCGCGGAAGTGCAACTCCGACGGCAGGCCGAGGTATTTGGCCGTGGCACCCGTCGCTACGATGAGACTCTCGGTCTCAATTTCGGTGCCATCCTCCACGGTGATGTGGAAGGGGCGTGCGCTCAAATCGACCTTCGTGATGCAGCCCGTGCGAATCGTTGTGCCGAGATGCTCGGCCTGTTTGCGCATGGCGCCCATCAACTCGTTGGCATCTACGCCGTCGGCAAAGCCCGGATAGTTCTCGATTTGGGTCGTGGTGGTGAGCTGTCCGCCCGGTTGCAATCCCTCGTAGAGCACGGGTTGCAGGTTGGCACGCGAGAGGTAGATGGCCGCCGTATAGCCGGCCGGTCCGCTGCCGATGATCAAGGTCTTTACATGTTCCATATTGTACGTTGTGTTTAATTTGTATTCGCTTCGTTATGTGTTGCTTACGCACCCCCCCTGCTGCGGACAGGGGCTCTTTCGACGCCGAAACAGGCTCACCGAGGTAATCGAAACAGGTGCTTCGTCCCGCTTTTACGGCGTAGAAGAGACTGCGGTCGGCGTCATACTCCACGGCATCAAAAATCGCCGGCAGGATGAACTGCCCTTCGCGGTCGATGACGCCATACCCCTCCTCCGTGGCGACTACGGCGCGATTTTCGCGAAAATCCTCTGCAGCGCGGAATTGGGGCGCGATGCAGATGCGGTGTGCTGCATCGAGGTAGCCAAATCCCGCCTGCACATGCTCGACACAAATCAGCCCCTCGCACAGATGGCCGCACCACCGATACCCCGCTGGGCGTCTCAGCGGCTCGTAGCCAGGGTCGTAGTCGCACGGCGAGGTGGCGCAGTCGCTCTCTTGACACCACGCGCGGCGTAATTGCGCCAAGGCCTCCGCGTCGCGCATGGTTGTGCCGCCCACCGTGGCGTGGTAGTAGCGGATGGGTATCAACTGCTGCCCGACAAGGCGCAGGTTCTCCGCTTTGAGGTTGTTGTGGGCAAAGCCCGCCTTGCACATCAAGTGCTCCAACCGATCGAAGGCATCGTTTAGCTCGGCACTGCTCAGTGTGACGAGTCCCTCCTCGAACGGCACGCCGGGCAGTTCTTGCACGAGCAGGCTCCAACGGTGCTCTGCGCCGCTGTCGTCACTCCAACACAACTCGTCGTGCAGCAGTTCGACCGCCGCCAGGGCCGGATGGTTGAGCCGTTGCAGGGCGTTTACCATCCGTTCGTCTTGGTGCAATGCTGCCTCCGAGAGGGGCATCGCCACAAGATAGTGGTGCTCGCCTCGCCGAATCTCGGCCTCGATGTGGTGCGAGGTGCGATGCAACGCCGGCATACCGGTGCAGGTCAGCATCACCTCGCTGCCGCGCAATCGGTGCAGGGTCTCCGCGGGGGCTTGCAAAGCCCGACAAAAACAGTTGCAAGTAGGAGCCATCAACTATTCGGTTTTTACGCTGATGGAACCTATGTCGAGCATCGTCACCACCTCGGTCGGTGAGGCGTTGTAGCTCATCCCTCGAAACGGGGGCAGGGCCATGCCTCCTTTGACTGCGAGAATCGCTTCGTTGAAGCAGGCTGGCATCTCGCTCGAACATTCGTAGAGCAGTCGTGCATACCGCTGGGTCGGCAACAACTCGCCGTGCCCGGGGAAGCAGAGCGTACGCTCCTCCTCCGACGAGGCGAGGTGGATGTTGAGCAGCAGCGCCTCGCCATCGGTCGTGCGCAACGTGCGCAGCTGTTCGGCGACATGGCGCAACTCCTCGCCGCTTCCGTCGGTCGCCTCACCGTCGGTGATGTTGAAAATCAACGGCGGGAAACTTTCGCGGTGCTCGGGGCGGGCAATCCATGCGGCCACCAGGTCGCGGGCCGTGCGCAAGGCCTCAATCATCGGTGTCTGTCCCGCTGGCTCAATCTCTACCCACTGCGGGGTGTCGATGTAGCGCAGGCAGGGGCTGCCATCGGGTTGGCGCAACTCGACCAACGTGCGGTTGAGCTGCGAGGGAAGTGCTGCCAGCGTGTCAATGGACAGGAAGTGTGGCTCCGCGTCACCCAGCAGCGAATAGACGTTGTTGCCCGAATAACCGAGCAGTGCGATGTCGTAGTAGTTGCGTATCCCCTCGGTGCGTCGTGCCCGTTCGATAAGTTCGAAGAGGAGTTCGTTTGTGATGGTCGTAACCGCCTCGGCCTTGGTGGATAGGCGGTTGCGGAAACGAATCTGTTCGGCCATCGAGCCCGAACCGTCAATCAGCAATACGAAGGCCGTGCGATGGGCCCGTGTGATACTCTGCGTATAGCTCATGACGCAACGCGACTTTGGGTTTATTCGATGCCGCGCACATGGCGGAAATCGGCCATGCGCTCCTCGGCCGTGTCGCAATCAATGCCATAGCCTACGGCCATGTCGGGGGCAAGATCGCGTTTGCGGTCGATTTCGGTCTGTTGCATGATTTTTTCGTGGGCATTGCGACCCGCGTCGACAGCCTCCTGCACCTCCTCGGTCGAAGGCTGATGTCCCAAGAGGGCTGCATAGGTCTGCTCGGCCCAGCTGTGGGCATAGTCGTCGTAGTGAACGGCAAAGCAGCGCAATTCGTTGTCAACCCCCTGTAACGAGTCAATCTCTTGGGCCTCGATGCGCTCGATGAGGCGCTCGACGACCCTTTTGGCGATATATTGTCCGGCCATGTCAATCCACCGACCCGCGCCGTTGTAGCGCTCGGTCGAGGCCCCTTTGTCGAGCATCGCACCCAGCGAAGCGACGATGGCGCGGTTGTAGAGTGCAAGGCCGCGCTGCAAGGCCGACGCGCGAATCTGCACGCGGTTGTAACTATATACCGGACTATCCGGATTGAGTTCTTCGAGCGAATGAAGCATCTCGACGGCGCGAATCATGCCCCCCGTGGTGTAGGGGTTGTGCACCTCGAAGTTAATCACGTCGCGCATCACCCGACGGCGGTCGCGTTTGGGCCACTTCTCCAAGTCGCGCACCGTGCCATAACTGGTCAGGTTGACCGCCGGCAGCAGGAACGACCGCTCCTCGCGTTCGAGCAGGTAGGAGTAGGGGAATGCCGAGGTGTCGTGGTGGCGCGAGTGGTGCCCCATGACCATTGTAAAGGCCCCTTCGGCTGCCGGAGCCATGATGTAGGCTCCGCTGGCAAATTTGCAGCCGCGCGGATGGATGGCTTGGTGTACGGCGCCGCTCTTGAAGAGGTGGTTGCTCTGGTTCGAGGCGCTGCCGGCATTGAAAAACGAGAACATGCCGGCGATGAGCAGCGACGATTTGTGGTGCGAAACGGTGTAGGGACCGGCAAAGATGGAGGCCGCCTCGCCATTTTCGCAGTGGCTGTTGGCAAAGAAGAGCGATTCTGCGGCTGTGAAGCCCTTGTCCAAAATGGCACTCTCGCCCACAAAGCAGCGCTCGAGGGTCACGCCGTTGGCGACGCGGGCCCCTTCGGCGATGATGAAGTCGTAGGCTTTGACATCGACCCCGACATAGCAGTCGTCGCACAACGAACCGTTTTCGAGCACTGAGACACCGTCGACCTTCACGCGGTCGCCGATGCGCACTTCGCGCAGAAAACGAGCTCCGCAAATCGTGCAGTCGGCACCCACCGAACCGAGGGTATCGGCGCGCTCATCGGCCACGCGGGCGACCATCGCTTCGAGGGCGGCAATGAGCTGCGGACGGTTGCGGTAGAGGGCCAGCATGTAGGCAACCTGGGCACTCATCATGTCGCAGATTTTCACCGTGCGACCGCCGTTTTCGTTCATCGCTGCCACTCCCACGCCATTGCCGAAGGTGGAGCGGTGGCGACATTGCACGGCGGTACACTGCTCGATGAGCGAACGCTCACCGATGCGGTAGTTCGTGACGACCGAGCCGATGATGCGGGCTCCCGAGGCCAGCTCGATGCGTCCGCCGAGACGTGCTTGTTGCAACTGCTCGGGGTTGAAATCCTCCGATACATAGATTTGAGACCAATCTTCGGCGACGGTTCCCAGCGCTTTGACGGCTTCGATTTCGGTATGTGTCAGCGTTCTCATCGGCGCGTTTTGTTGCATAATTCCTCGCAAATATAGTGATTCCGATGTTAAAAATCAAATATTCGGCCATCGTGGTCGATTTCTCGGCGTGTCGACTCTTGACAGAAGGCGGCGCGTCCGTGGCGGAAGGGCTTGACCCATGCGCAGGGCGGCAGGTGCAGGACCGTTTTCCCCGTGGGGTCGATGAAGTGCCAACGTGCACCCACCTGCACGGCGGCAAGCCCCTCGCTGAAATCGAATCCGTCGTCGTAGATGGGCGGAATGACCACGCGCTCGGCGGTGCGAAAACCGCACAACCCCTCTTCGACAAAGAGTTCGAGCTCCTCCTCTTTCGCCGAGTGTGGAGACGCTGTCGCCGCCTGAAAAAGGGGCAACAGTTGCGGCTGCCCGACCAGCGGATAGCGCAGGGCACGGGCGATGCGGTGGCGCAAGCCGTCGCCGGCGGCTGCAAAACAGGCCAACACCTCGGCATAGGCTTTGTCTGTGGCCAGGCGGCGTGTGTCGAAGAGCAATCCGTCGCGGGCACCATAGCGGTCGTAGAGTGTCGGGTCGAGGGCCAGCGCGTGCAGTGCGGTGGAGATAAGCGCTGCCGCATAATCGTCAAGCCGTTCGTCGAAATGGTCGGCCGTGCGGGCCGGATGTTGGTAGGCCGTTGTGCCCAACTCCGAAGCGCGAGTACCCTGCATCGAGGGGAGATACATCCCGTCGAAATCTATCGGTTGCAGCGAGCCGTCCGGTCGAAGAATCAGGTTCTCGGGTTTCAAATCGCCATGGGCCCAATCGTCGGCGAGCAGCCCGACCGCCAACCGGTCGAAGGCGTCGGCCAGCTGTTGCAGGGTCGTGGTGTCGCGTCGGATGGCGGCCTGTTCGAGAAGGAGTTGCAGGCTTTCGCCCTCTACCCAGTCGGTCAGCACCACATCGACCCACCGCCCGCGAGTGGGGCTTTCGTAGAGGAAGAGCTCCTTTTCGAGCCACTGCCGACCATAAATCATGGCGAGGCGCGACATGGGACGCCGATAGCAGCGCAGGATGCGCTCGCGTCCGGCGTGACGGATGCGAAAAAGAATCGCCGTGTTGCCCATCGTATAACTGTACCTCCCGTCGGCCTCACGGCACAACTCCACCTCGCCCAACGTGCGGGTCAGCCCGCGGGTGTCGGCGAGGGAGAAGAGGTATTGGCGGAGCGAGAACATGGAAGGGGGTGGTGGCGGAAAACGATAAAGAAGCCGTCTAACAAGGTGATTTCGGCGTTGTGCTCCTGCTCAAAATGCTCACATACGCTCGGTATGCTGCGCTTGTTTGCACTTCGCAAGCCTTGAAATCCCCATGTTATACGGCTCCTATCAGAGAGCGGGTTGTGCAACAACTCGTGTTGGGTGCCCGCTCAACAGATTTAGTGGCAGTGGCCGCAATCGCAAC
>CAZTCM010000054.1:0-9920 GCA_964612285.1 uncultured Alistipes sp. | reverse complement strand
CACCTTGTGGTCGGGATAGCGCTTTTTGAAGGCGGCAAACTCCCCGGCATCACACGACTCGGCCAGCGAACACCCCGCCTCGGGACAGGGAATCAACACCCGCTTCTCAGGGCAGAGCACCTTGGCTGTCTCGGCCATGAAGTGTACGCCGGCAAAGAGGATGACCTCGGCATCGACCGACTGCGCTTTGACCGACAAGGCGAGCGAGTCACCCAAGAAGTCGGCCACGGCCTGGACCTCGGGATTGGTATAGTAGTGCGCCAGAATGACGGCATTCTTCGCACGTTTGAGTTCAGCAATGCGCGCTTGGAGGTTTTCGACCATTTTCTTTTAATTTTTTAATTCTATATTAAATTAAATAAAAAGGAATAATTAAAATAAAGCCTGTTCACAATGTCAACAACTCGTTTTGGGTTTTTCTTATTCACTTTTTTTGATTGATGTGTTCATTATTTTTAGCGATAATAAATTGTAAATCAATCCATAAGGCGGGTTTTTAACAATTGTTTAAAACCAGTTTTAACATTTCAACATCCTTTTATTTTCAACATTGGGCGCCGAAAAAATGTTTTTTAGAGCGCGATAAAATGTGAAAACTAAATTTGGGTTTTCTCTTTTTCCGATTATGCAGCCTTCGAACGAGAAAAGCAAGCAAAATCTTTGAAAAGTTATCGTGCAGTTATCAACCCTTTTTCAACCGCTTGTTAACTCTTTTTCATCACCGTGCCCACCAGTTTATCGGCAATCGTATGATACCACTGCTCGACGCGCGAATCAATCGACGAGGCGGGTTGGCCGTTGTCGCCCCCCTCCATGATTGATTGCACGATGGGAATCTCGCCCAGGAAGGGTACGTCGTACTCCTCGGCTACTCGTTTGGCTCCCCCTTGACCGAAGATGTAATAACGATTATCGGGCAGTTCCTCGGGGGTGAACCACGCCATATTCTCGATGATACCGGCCACCGGAATGGCTACCTGCGCGTTGCGGAACATCTCCACGCCACGCACCACATCGGCAACTGCCACCTGCTGGGGGGTCGAGACAATCACTGCGGCGTCGATTTTCAATTCGCCGATGATAGAGAGGTGAATATCACCCGTGCCCGGGGGCAGGTCGCAGATGAGAAAATCGAGCGGACCCCACTTCGTTTGGTGGATCATCTGTTTGAGGGCATTGACAGCCATTGCACCGCGCCACAACAAGGCATCGGTCGGGCGAATGAAGAAGCCGATGGACATCAGTTTGATGTCGAGTGCCTCGGCCGGTACGATTTGATCCTGCCCATCCACCTGCTCGGCATCGGGCACATACCCCTCAACACCGAACATCTTGGGCTGCGAAGGCCCGTAGATATCGGCATCCAACAACCCTACGCGGAAACCCAGTCGGCTCAAAGCGACCGCTAAGTTGGCCGCGACGGTCGATTTGCCGACACCTCCTTTGCCCGAAGCAACGGCAATCACCTTTGTGATGTCGCCTGTCGTGGTGTGTTGTTTGGGCTCGGGGCGCTTGGCTTGTCCCCCCTCCTTGACCATGACCAACACTTTGGAGGCGGGAAAATGCTCCTTTAACAACGCTTCGGCCTGGTTCTTAATCTTCACGGCAAAGGGGTCGCGGCTCTTCGGAAAACGAATGGCCACGGTGATGGCTGCCTCCGAAGCGGCGATGTGTTCGACCATGCCGCTGGTGACAATATCGGTTTGCGTTTCGGGGTGGATGACCGACCCCAACAGACGTTTGATGCTCTCTTCCATAACGGATACAATCGTTTCAAGATGCAAATGTAGTGTAATTTTCCATAATATTTAAGGTGTTTTTGCTCTTTTTATCGTAAAACGATAAAATATGAAATCTTTTTGTATCTTTGCATAAATTAACCCGATTTTTACGTTATGAAACAGATTTTTGGATGGCTGATGTGGGGGCTGCTTCTGGGCGTAGGAGGCTGTTCGATCCCCCGGGCAGAGGTTGCTGCATCGAAACAAGCAATTGTCGAGGAGGAGTTTATTTTCGACGAACAACTCACACGTGACTGCCACGCCTCGTCGCTCATCGAGTTGGAGAACGGCGACCTGCTCTGTACTTGGTTTGGTGGTACGCGCGAAAGTCACCCCGATGTGCAGATTTGGCTCTCGCGCAAACCGATTGGCGGCGCGTGGAGTGTGCCGGTGGCCGTTGCCAAGGCCGAAGAGGAGCTGGGAGGCTCGGTTTTCAACCCCGTGATTGTGCAGTGTGGCGGCGATACGTTGCAACTCTTCTACCTCTCGCCCGACATCAACGATGGTCGTGTAATGACCTCCTGCGACGGCGGTCAGACGTGGGGGCCTTCGAAGGCCCTTGACAAGGAGTTCACCGGTCCGCTGGTCAACAAACCGCTCTACCTGGCCGATGGTACCATCCTCGCCGGTGGTTCGATGGAGGGTGGTCCCGGGTGGCGCATCCATGTCGAGCGTTCGACCGACAAGGGAAAAACATGGAGTCGCACGCCTGTTTTGAACAATCCGAAGCTGTTCAAACTGATTCAGCCCACCTTCCTGGCTCATGCCGATGGCCGCATCCAACTCTTGGCGCGTTCGGGGGGCAAGGCTGCCGATACGAAGATTGCGCAGTGCTGGTCCGAGGATGGCGGTCTGACATGGTCGGAGGTGACCAATACGTCGCTGCCGAACAACAACTCGGCCATTGATGCCGTTACCCTCGCAGATGGTCGGCACCTGTTGGTCTACAACCACTCGACGCGCGAGGATGAGACCTGCGGCCGCAAAGGGCGCGGCATCCTGACCGTAGCCGAGACGACCGACGGCGTGAACTGGAACGCAGCAGCTGTGTTGGAGTATCGCATCGGCGCGGTACAATACTCCTACCCCGCAATGATTCAGACGCGCGACGGCTTGGTACACATCACCTATTCGTGGCACCGCAAGCGCATCAAGCATGTGGTGATTGACCCCGCGAAACTGGTGACGGCACCCATTGTCGACGGTGTGTGGCCGAAGGAGGAGCTGCCGTGGGTGGTGAGTGCCGATTCGATGGCCGTAAACGGCGCGATAGACACCGAAGTGGTGAAGTAATACTCAATTCAACAACTATTTTGAGGTTCGTTTGCAGAGATAAAAAAACCATATCATGATGAAGTTCTTAAAATATTTCTTGGCCGGACTGCTCGCCTTTATGGTGGGTTCGTTCGTGGTGACCCTGTTCTGGGTTGCCGTGTTTGTGGGGATGGCCGGCTCGATGGAGAGCCCTGTGGTGGTGGAGAAGGAGTCGGTGTTGAAAATCGACTTCTCGGAACTCATTACCGATGCCCCTTCGACCGACCCCTTTGTCGGCATCAATTTCCAGACGATGCAGTCGACCCCGCAACTCTCGCTGATGCAGGCCTTGCGGGCCATCGATGCGGCGGCAGGCGATGAAAGAATCAAAGGTATCTATTTACACCTGAATGGGTTGGGCGGTGTTGACGGCACCGCCGTGATTGAGGAGTTGCGCGAGGCACTCGTCCACTTCAAGGAGAGCGGCAAATTCATCGTCGCCTACAACGAAGCCTATTCGCAGGGCGCCTACTACCTTGCTACGGCGGCCGATAAAATCTACCTGCAACCCGAGGGGTCGATGCAGTGGTCGGGTCTGGCCGCCTCGATGATGTTCTACAAGGGACTGCTCGATAAGTTGGACCTCAAAATGGAGGTTTTCCGCCCGACGGTCTGCAAATACAAGAGCGCCGTCGAGCCCTACATCTTGAAGAAGATGTCGCCTGAGAACCGCGCTCAGATGCAACAGTTGCTGGATGCGATGTGGAAGACGATGACCGAGGCCGTAGCCGCATCGCGCGGTATTTCGGTGGAGGAGCAGAACCGCTTGGCCGACAACCTCGATGTGATTCTGCCCGAGGAGGCGCTCGCTCATAAATTCATCGACGGCATCCTCTACGAGGACGAGATGAACAACGTCTTTGCCGAGCTGGGTGTTGTGGTCGAAGAGGATACCTGCCACTTCGTAACGCTGGGCGAGTATGCCTCGCAGGTGGGTGCCGATTTGAAGAATTTGACCGCTCCCGAGGTGGCCATCGTCTATGCCAGCGGTCAGATTGTCGATGGCGAGGGGGTCGGCCCCGAAATCTATGGCAACTCGCTGGCGGCCCAAATCAAGGCGGTGCGTCTCGACGAGAAGGTCAAGGCTGTCGTTTTGCGTGTCAATTCCCCCGGCGGATCGGCGTTGGCCTCGGATGTTATTTGGCGCGAAATGGAGTTGTTGAAGGCAGAGAAGCCGGTGGTGGTTTCGATGGGTTCGTATGCTGCGAGCGGCGGCTACTACATCTCCTGTCCGGCCGATGTGATTCTCTCCGACAAGATGACTCTCACGGGTTCGATCGGAGTCTTTGGCATGATTATGAACCCCATCGACGCCCTGAAAAACAAACTGGGTGTCACCCTCGACGGTGTGCAGACCAACCGCTCGGCCGGCATGGGCAGCATCGAGCCGTTGACGCGCACCGAGCGTGCCGCCATCATGCGCAGCGTAGACCGCGTCTACGAGACCTTCACGGGCCATGTCTCCAAGGGGCGCAACCTGCCGTTGGAGCGCGTGTTGGAGATTGCCGAGGGGCGTGTTTGGTCGGGTACCGAAGCCCTTGAAATCGGATTGGTCGATGCCAATGGCGGCTTGAAGTCGGCCATTGCCGTGGCGGTCGATAAGGCCGGTTTGGGCGAGAGCTACCGTGTGGTGGAGAAGGTGGAGGCGCCGACCGGTCTGGCGGCTCTGCTGTCGGCCTTCTCGATGCAGATGAAGAGTTCGTGGGAGGCTTCGGAGCTGGGTCTGATGATGAAGGAGTACCGCACCGTGCAGGAGGCCCTCTCGCAGCAGGGCGTACGCATGTACTCGCCCTATCGTGTAACCATGCAATAGGAACCACAACGATGAAACATACACCCCTTTTGCTCCTTTGGCTGCTCTTGCTGGCGGGTTGTACTTCCGACCACGAAGAGCTGCGCTATCGCGTGTTGGTTTCGACCGACATCGGAGGAACGGACCCCGACGACAACCAGTCGATGGCGCACCTGTTGATGTATAGCGACCGCTTCGAGTTGGAGGGGCTCGTTTCGTCGCCTTCGTATGGAGCCGGACACAAGGGGGAGATTTTGCGGATGATTGACCTCTATGCCGAGGATTTGCCGCGGTTGCGGCCCCACTACCCCGACCTTATGTCGCCCGAGGCGTTACGCGCCATCACCAAACAGGGGCGCAAGGGCGCTGCGCCGATGTGTGGCTATGATGCGCCTACCGAAGGTTCGGAGTGGATTGTGCAGTGTGGCCGCAAGGCCGACGAACGACCGCTCTATGTATTGGTGTGGGGTGGCTTGGAGGATGTGGCACAGGCGCTGCACGATGCCCCCGAGATTGCATCCAGGTTGCGTGTCTATTGGATTGGGGGCCCGAATAAGAAGTGGAGCGTGAACAGCTACCTCTATTTGGTAGAGCACCATCCCGACCTCTGGATGATTGAGTGTAACGCCGCCTATCGCGGATTCATCGCGTCGAGCGGTGAAGAGCCCGAACGGGAGTCCTACTTCTCGCAGGTGATTGCCGAGTCGGGTGCGCTGGGGGCCGATTTTGGCAACTATTATGGGGGCAACATCAAGATGGGCGACACCCCGTCGCTGCTCTACATGATGCAGGGCGATCCCGCCAACCCCACGGCCGAAAGTTGGGGTGGACAGTTCGAGCCGCAACACCACTCCCCGCGCACCATTTTCCGTCGTGCCACCACTGCGGCCGATACGGTGGCCTGCTACTCGATTGTCGAGTGGCGTTTTCAGGGTCCCAAACTCGACAAGGCGGTTGGCACACCCGTGCTGACGGCGACCATCGATCGTCAGCCGTGGGAGGGCTACTACCTCGGCGAGGGGGAGTATGTGTTGCGCTATGCACCCAAGCAGCCCGCCGTGTTGGAGTATCACATCTCCTCGGATATCGCCGCGTTGGATGGTCTGCACGGAGCCTTTACCGTGGGAACGATGTGGCCCGGAGCGAAGACAACCGACGGTTGGTGTGTTGGGCCGCATTGGATGACCGACGTGCAGGATCCGACTCTGTTTGAGGGGCGTTGGCAGGGGGCTGTCACGGTGCGCAAATGGCGCGAAGAGGTGCTTGCGGATTGGGCCGAGCGCTGGCAAAAACTGACCGAATAGCAAACAAACAAATCAATGGCAACAATACGTTTAACCAAAGAGTTCTCGTTCGAGGCCGCCCATGCACTGGGGGGCTACGACGGGCCTTGCCGCGAGATTCACGGACACTCCTACCGGCTCTTCGTCACGGTGAAGGGACACCCTTCGACCGACGAGGAGAACCCCAAGCAGGGGATGGTGCTTGATTTTGGGGTGTTGAAGCAGATTGTTTCGGAGGAGATTATCTCGCGCTTCGACCATGCGCTGGTGCTGCGCACGACCTTCGATGAGGGGGTGCGTCGGGTGTTGCATGCCCAATTTGACAACGTGGTAGAGGTTCCCTATCAGCCGACCTGCGAAAATATGCTCGACGACTTTGCGCGTCGCATCGCTTGTCGTCTGCCTGTGGGGGTATCGCTCCACGCCCTGCGCCTGCATGAAACAGCGACTTCCTATGCCGAATGGTTTGCCGAAGATAATTTGTAACAACGCGCGGATGAAAACTCTCTACCTGGTCGACGCCTATGCGTTGATGTTCAAATATTACTACGCCTTTTTGGGGCGGCCGATGCGCAACCACGCCGGCATGAACACTTCGGTAATCTTCGGGGTGGTGAAATTTTTGCGCGACATTCTCAAACGCGAGAAACCCGACCTGTTGGGGGTGGCTTTCGACCCCAAGGGGGGCTCGTTTCGCCGAACCCTCTACCCCGAATACAAGGCCAATCGCTCGGAGACCCCCGAGGATATTATCCTCTCGCTCCCCTATGTCAAACGCATCTTGGAGGCGATGTGCATCCCGATTTTGGAGGTAGAGGGCTACGAGGCCGACGATGTCATCGGTACGTTGTCGCGCAAAGGCGCCGAGGCGGGTTTTGACGTCTACATGGTGACCCCCGACAAGGATTACGGGCAGCTGGTGCGCGATAACTGCAAAATTTATAAGCAGAAGGGCTCGGAGGGGAGCATCGAGCTGGTCGACCGCGCGGCGATACGCGAAAAATATGGTATCGACGACCCGCAACTCGTGCGCGACATTCTGGCCATCTGGGGCGACAGCTCGGACAACATTCCGGGTGTTCCGGGTATTGGCGAGAAGGGCGCCTGCAAATTGGTGCAGGAGTGGGGCACGGTGGAGAACATCTTGGCCAACGTCGATAAAATCAAAGGCAAGCAGGGCGAGAAGATTGCCGCCTGGGGCGACAACCTGCTGCTGGCCAAGCGACTTACGACCATCTGCCTCGATGTGCCGATTGATTTCAACGAGGAGGAACTGACCATTTGCCAACCCCATTGGGATGCGTTGCGGGCCCTCTTTGCCGAACTCGATTTCAAGGCCTTTATCTACGATTTGCAGAATTTGGCGCCGTTGGAGGAGCCCTCCGACCGACCGCGCCAAGAGGAGCAACGCCAATTGGCCGAGGTGGCTCGCGCCAAGTCGGCGGCTGCCAAGTCGGCACGTTTGGCAGGTCAGGGTGACCTCTTTGCTGCCATGGAGGCTCCGGCAGCGGTCGTACAACCGGAGCCGCCCGCAATGGAAAACGACCTCTTCTCCGCAATCGAGGAGGAGCCGGCCTATCAAACGGCTCGCGAGGTAGCGCATTGCTACACACTCGTGGGTTCGGCCGAGCAGTTGTGCAAGGTGGTAGCCGAGGTGATGCAACACGACGAGTTCTGCTTCGACACCGAGACCACTGGCTTCGATATCTTCAACGACCGCATTGTCGGCCTTTCGTTGGCCGTGCGCCCCCACGAGGCGTGGTACATCCCCTTTGACGAGGCTCGTCGGGCGGAGTATGTGGCGTTGCTGAAACCACTCTTCGAGCGGGAGCAGATTGCCAAGGTGGGACAAAACATCAAATTCGACTACATGGTGTTGCGCCGGTTGGGCATCGAGGTGCGCGGTCGACTCTACGACACGATGATTCTGCACTACCTGCTCGACCCCGAGTCGCGCCACAACATGAATGCGTTGGCCGAGCGCTACCTGAACTATCGCCCCATCGAGATCGAAACACTCATTGGCCGTGGTGCCAAGCAGCTGACGATGGATATGGTGGGTGTCGAGCGTGTGTGTGAATATGCCGCCGAGGATGCCGACGTTACGCTGCAACTCAAACAGGTGCTCTACCCCGAGGTGGAGAAGATGGGGGTTACGCGCCTCTATCACGAGGTGGAGGAGCCGTTGATTCGTGTCTTGGCCGACATCGAAATGGCAGGTGTGCGCATCGACGCCGGTGCATTGGCGGATTATGCCGTGGAGCTGGCCGCCAAGCTTGCCGAGTTAGAGGCCGAGGTGCGAAAGGCCGCCGATGAGCCGATGCTCAACATCAACTCGACGCGCCAGTTGGGCGAGGTGCTCTTTGGCAAACTGCGCATCACCGACAAACCGAAGATGACGCGCACGAAGCAGTTCTGCACCGACGAGGAGTACCTGCAATCGTTTGCTCACGAGCACGCCATTGTGCGTCAGGTGTTGGAATATCGCGGCGTGAAGAAGTTGCTTTCGACCTATGTCGAGGCATTGCCGCATCTGGTCAATCGCACCACGGGGCGCATACACACCTCATTCAATCAGGCCGTTACAGCCACCGGCCGACTCTCCTCGGCCAACCCCAACCTGCAAAATATTCCGGTGCGCGACCAGATGGGTCGCCGCATCCGCAAGGCCTTTATTCCGTCGGACGACGAGCACCTGCTGCTCTCGGTCGATTATAGCCAGGTCGAGTTGCGTCTGATGGCCCACCTTGCCGAAGACGAGGCGTTGATCGAGGCCTTTGCCCAGGGGGAGGATATCCACGCTGCCACCGCAGCACGTCTCTTTGCCAAGCCCCTTGCAGAGGTCACTCCCGAGGAGCGACGTCGCGCCAAGACGGCCAACTTCGGCATCATCTACGGCATTTCGGCGTTCGGATTGAGCCAGCGGTTGGAGATTCCGCGCAAGGAGGCCAAGGAGCTTATCGAGGGCTATTTCCGTTCCTACCCCAAGGTGAAAGCCTATATGGAGCGTGTTGTGGCCGAGGCGCGTGAGCGAGGTTATGTCGAGACCATCTTTGGTCGTCGTCGCTATCTGAACGACATTGCGTCGCGCAATGCGGTGGCTCGCGGTGTCGCCGAACGCAATGCCATCAACGCTCCGATTCAGGGCTCGGCTGCCGATGTGATGAAGATGGCGATGGTTGAGGTACACCGCCGCTTTGCGGCCGAGAGTATCCGCTCGCGGGTCATCTTGCAGGTGCACGACGAGTTGGTCATCGACCTTGTACGCTCGGAGCGGGAGCAGGTTCTTCGCATTGTCACCGATGCGATGGAGGGGGTTGCCTCTTTGCGCGTAAAACTCATCGCCGAAGCCGGCGTGGGAAACAACTGGCTCGAAGCGCATTAAGCAGAAGAGTTTAGAAAAACAGAGAAGAGCCTATCCGCCAAGTTTGGATGGGCTCTTTTTAATTCAAAAACACAATACGAAATAAATATTATTTCTCTTAAAAAGCAAACAAATAGCAGAATTAACAACACTTTTATCAAAAATCAAAACCAACAAACATCTGTTACTTCGATGCGAAAAGTGCGCTGTTTAAAACAGTGTCTTTTCGCTCTTTTATTGATTTAGGTATAACCTTTTGTTTGGAATTTTGGCGCTAAATATATAGTAGCGTTTGGATGGTTGTCTTTTTGAATTAAAAAGACACGCAACTACATTAATAAACCTAATTGTCTAACTTAAACCAAAGGAAACATGAAAAAAATTTC
>CAZTCM010000053.1:0-10141 GCA_964612285.1 uncultured Alistipes sp. | reverse complement strand
AATCCATTTCAAAAAAGTTCCAGAAAAATTTGTTTTTTAACGTAGTATCTTCCTCGACGGGAAGGTGATGGATGCGGGGGCTGTGACCCTCGATGCAGCACCGCACACGACGGGCGAGGTGACAATCCCGACGGATAAGGTAGGCACGCCGGCGAGCGATGTGCCCTGCTATGTACACTTCTCGGTGGTCAATCGTGAGGGTGTCGTGTTGGGACGCAAGGCTGTTGAACTGGTGGTGGCGCCACAGAAGACAAAGGCAACCTCGGACAAGGTCGAACTCACCGAGCAGGCCGATTGCGTGACGGTGAAGGCGGCCGACAAGAGCTATACGTTCAACCCTGCCGACGGTCAGCTGACGAGTGCCGGCAACGCCATTCGTGGCATGCGTCCGGCAATCTGGCACCGCCTGAACGACGGCGACCACATTATCAAGAACCGCAAGTTTGCTGCGGGGGTGTCGTTCGAACGCTATACGACGACATTGCGGTCGTTCCATGTGGTGCGCAACGAGCACTCCGTCGTCATCTCGGCGGCCGCGGATTATACGATTGACAGCATCAACCGCTTCTCGGCCGAGTACACCTATACGATTACTCCGGATGGCACGTTGCGTGTGGAGTATGCCATCACGCCCGAGGTGCAGACCTCGTTGCTGCCGGTGATTGGCATGGCCCTGAAGACGAAGCCCGCCACGGCAACGACCCGTTGGTATGGTTTGGGCCCCGACGATGCCTATCCGAACAAGCAGGCTGCACCGTTGCTGGGTGTGTGGAACGCCGCGGATTTCACGGGTACGCGTGCCGCGCGCTGGGTAGAAATTGGCGATACGCGCGTCGTATGCCATGGCTATATCGACCGTGACCGTGTCGAGAGCCCCGAGCTGCGCATCGTGCACCATGTCTTGGGCCGCTCGGAGAAGGGACGCCTGAACTATCCGGAGTATCGCCTGGTTTCGGGTACCCGCTATACGGGTAGTTTTACGATTGAATAGAGTGATGAATGGCGCAATAAGGTATATCGGTTCATAGGGAAAGTGCCACATCCTCTATTTTGGAGGCCACCACTATACACAGGCCAACAACCTTTGAGTTGGGTTAGGCAAATAATTGGTTTGAATTGTTGTTAGGTTGAGGTGGCCGCGCAGAGCTCGTAAGGGCTCTGCGTTTTTTTTTGCGGGGGAGGGTGATGGGAGTTTTGGGAATGATGAGAGCGATGGGAGATAACGTCACCGCGAGAGTCTCAAGGCTCGTGGCGGTCTACAAAAGCATCTTGACGGTCACTGCGTCAGTTCAGATTGCCACGCTCTCTGCGTTCGCTCGCAATGACGTGGTCGCGCCAATCCCTCTCAATACGCTGCAAAAAAATCAGCCTCCCGTGAGGGGAGGCCGACACAAAAAACAAACTATGATTTCAAAAGTGATTTGCTACTTATCAATAACTACATCTGTGTTGTTGCCTTTATCTACAATATCGGTTCCTTCGACCAATGTACCTACTTTAAGGGTTAAGGTTTGACTCTCGCCCGTATCGATATTTGTTTGTCCTCCAACTTGGTATTGAATGTCACGACCTGCTGTAAGCATCGAAATGTCGAGAACCGAAAGGTGATTATTGTAGCAACGAATATACTTCAATGTATTCGGACAACTCGACACATCAAGAGTGGTAAGTTTGTTGTTTTGGCAGTAGAGATATACCAATTTGGTGTTGTTGGTGATATCGAGTTCTGTCAATTGATTATCATCAACACGCAATTGTTCGAGTTCTGTCAATTTTGACACATCAATACTTGTAAGGCTATTCTTCTCACAGTAGAGATTTTTCAAATTTACGAAATTCTCTACACCCTGCAAGGATGTGATGCCATCGCCTACTTTCTCTTTTATTTCAATTTTAGTTGCAGCAGCACCTGCTTCTGTGATGTAAACATACGATGCGTCATCGTTTGTTGAATCATCTTCAATCAAAGAATTCTCTAATAACCAACCGCGGAATGCAACATCGGGAATCTGTACCGAAGGTTTGTTGATAGCCAATGTAGGCGTATCGTAGATAGTATTTTGAGCAAGAGCCTCCAACTTCTTGATGGTCTTGGTTATAACACCAACGGTTGAATTGATGGTTACGTTGATGCCATTTTCAAAGGTGTGCAGTTTGAACGATGGCACAACAATGTGGAAAGCAGTGGGAGTCTCGGACAACTCGACAGCCTCCTCGCAGTTGAGAGTGATAGCGTAATCAACAGGATTATCATTCCAACTACGTATTACGCCTTCGTTAGCCACATTGCTTTCTGTCGCACGCGGATAGGCCAAAACTCGACCGGCAATTTGAGCACCATTGGGGTCCTTCAATGTGATGCTGTTAATAGCCGCTCCACTTTGGCTGGTAAGGTTGAATTTCAGAATCGAAAAATAGTTTTTGAAATTCAAAGTCTCAACAGTCACAGTTCCGTTGCCATTGGTTACCGCTTCGCCCTTGGCTAAAAGAGGAATTTGCGTATAGCCACCTTCAACATAGGTCTGCTCTGCGGGGAGCGTAATACGGCACGCACCACCACTATTAAACGTTTGTGCTGGCAGATAAACTGCTCCAATTGTGCCCGAAATTGCATCAGTTCCGGTGTAATCACCTTGGTATGTAACCGAACGCTTGTCATTAGACATCGTACCTGCAACCTGCGAAAAGGTCACAGAGGGCGTATTTTTGTTTAACCAAACATCAATCTCATCATTAGCGTCCCAGTGGGCACCGACCGTCGAGTTGTAACCGGCACGCGAAGCATCGTCGGCAACGGGAGCCTTGGCCGTAAAGGTGATTTTCTGCGTCACGGCGGGGGTTACCGCCTCGTCATCCTTGGCACAGGCAACAGCAGCAACGGTTGCCAATGCAATAACCATGTATTTTGTAAATCTCTTCATAGTCTCATCAGTTTTTAAGTTTATCCCCAGAAGTCGGCATCATCAGCGTAGTCGTTGTTGCTCTCTGGATCCGAGAAATTGGTCGATGCGGCAAAGCCTTGCTCTACCCCCATAATTAGTAACTCCACCTCAGGAGCTACATAGCTTTTTTTGATTTGTTGTGTCATAAAAATTATGGTTGTTTGTGATAGTTTTTATACCTTTACATCGGAACGAAACACTTCCGCGGCGTAATGTTATTACAAAGGTATAGTGTTATTTTTGATTCGCCAAATGGTCTGCTCGGATTTGGATAATACTCCTATTTTATTGGAGCCGATTACCATTTTTCGGAGGGGAATAGCGGTACTTTTGTAGTGTCAACCAGAGTGTGATTATGAAGCATTTATCTATTTTGTGTGCGGCCTTCGCAGGGCTTGTGTCGGTCTCGTCGGCGGTCGCCCAACAGGCTCCGACGGTATGGTATGCCGTCGAAAAGGAGCACCGCCCCTATCTGCGCTGGTGGTGGCTCGGCAGTGCCGTCGACAAGGAGGGCCTCAGCTACAACTTGGAGGAGTTTGCCGCGAAAGGATTCGGCGGGGTGGAGATTACCCCCATCTATGGCGTGCAGGGCAACGAAGCAAACGACATCGACTACCTCTCGCCGCGCTGGATGGAGATGCTCGGCCACACCCTCGCCGAGGGCAAACGGCTCGGGTTGGGGGTCGATATGAACAACGGCACGGGGTGGCCCTTCGGCGGACCGGAGGTGACCTACGATACCTCGGCACAAAAGTTTATCCTTGAAACCTGGGTGTTGGAGCCCTCAAAACCCTTCCGGCATAAAATCCTGCCGGCCGACCGCAAACAGCACGAGATTGCCGAGTTGGTCAGTCTGCAAGCCGTGTCGGGCGCGCAACGCATCGACATCAGTGACTATGTCGGCCCCAGCCACCAGCTGCTGTGGAATGCCCCCGACAAGGCTGAATGGCGCATCTATGCCCTCTTCGCGGGGCGCACGCGCCAGCAGGTGAAACGTGCTGCACCCGGCGGTGTCGGGCTGGTGATGAACCACTACGACAGCTGCGCCCTGCGCATCTACCTCGACCGCTTCGAGCGTGCCTTTGCGGCGAGCGGGGTCGATTATCCCGAAACCTTCTTCAACGACTCGTTCGAGGTCTACCAGTCGAGCTGGGACGAGAAGCTCCCCGAGGCGTTCTATCGTCGCAACGGCTACCGACTGACCGATTGTCTGCCCGAACTGCATGGTGAGGGAGATGCCGACCGCTGTGCCCGCATCGTCAGCGACTACCGCGAAACACTTGCCGAGCTGTTGCTCGAAAATTTCACCCAACCATGGACTGCGTGGGCGCATCGTCACGGCGCGAAGACGCGCAACCAGGCACACGGCTCGCCGGCCAACCTGATAGACATCTACGCGGCGGTTGATATCCCCGAGTGCGAGTCGTTTGGCCGCTCGGAGTTCGACCTGCCGATGTTGCGCCACGACTCGATTCGCAAACCCAACGACGGCACACCGGCGGTCTTGAAGTTCGCCTCGTCGGCCGCCCACCTCACGGGAAAACGAACCACCTCGGCCGAGGCGCTCACCTGGCTGACCGAGCACTTCCGCACCTCGCTCTCGCAGTGCAAGCCCGAGATTGATTTGATGCTGGCGGCGGGTGTCAACCACCTCGTCTGTCACGGGGCCCCCTACTCGCCGAAGGGAGCGCCCTTTCCCGCATGGCGTTTCTATGCCTCGATAAACATGAGTCCGACGGCCGCCTTTTGGCGCGATGTGCGTCCGCTGGCCGACTACATCGCACGATGCCAGTCGTTCCTCGCAGCAGGCGAGCCGGACAACGAGTTGCTGCTCTATCTGCCCCAATACGACATTTGGCACGAACAGCAGGAGAATCCCTTCCTGATTTTCGACATCCACAAAATGGACAAGACGATGCCCCATGTCAAGGCGGCGATGGATGAACTGGTTGCAGCGGGTTACGATGCCGACTACCTCTCGGATTGCTACCTGCAATCGCTGCGGGTCGAGCAGGGGGTGTTGTACTCGGAGGGTGGCACGCGTTACCGTGCGTTGCTCGTTCCGGCCTGTCACAAGATGCCGACCGAGAGTTTGGCCGCCTTGGTGCGTCTGGCACGCGAGGGGGCTACCATCCTCTTCATGGAGCACTATCCCGACGATGTACCGGGCCTGCGTCGCCTCACCGAGCGGTCGCAATTTAACAGCCTGCTCCGCAAGTTGCCCAAGGATAACGATTTCTCGACCGTTGAAACACATCGCATGGGGCGCGGCCGCATCATCACGGGAAATACCTTTGGTGAACTCTGCCAGACAGCCGGCATCCGCCCCGAACCGTTCAAACGAGAGATGGGAGGCACGATGCTGCGCCGAAAGAACGAGGTGGGAGGGTATAACTACTTCCTCTCGATGCTCCGCAATCGTCCGGTGGATGGATGGGTGACTCTCGCTACCGATGCTGCGGTGGTGTTGATTTTCGACCCGATGACGGGGCGTGTGGGAAAGGCGCAGATGCGCAAAAATGAGCAGGGAACGGTCGATGTGAAGGTGCAGTTGGCGGCCGGAGAGTCGCTGCTGCTCAAAAGTTTTGCCGAGGAGGTGAATGCCGAGGCGTGGCCCTATGTTGCATCGAAGGGAGCGTCGATGCGGCTCGACCGCGGGTGGGAAATCTCCTTCCCCGAGAGTACACCGGCCATCGCGGAGTGCTTCGCGACCGACACGCTGACGGCGTGGACGGCTCTTCCCGATGCGCGGGCACGAATCAACCAGGCGACGGCGCGTTACGAGGTATGCTTTACGCTCGACGACCCCGCCGAGGCCGATGGTTGGCAGCTCGATTTGGGCGATGTGCGCGAGAGTGCCGTTGTGTGGCTCAACGGCGAGCGCGTGGCGACCCTGGCGACGGTGCCGTTTACGGTGGAGGTAGGTCGTTATCTCCGCAAGGGCGAGAATCTGTTGCATGTCGATGTGACCAACCTCCCTTCGAACCGCATTGCCGAGATGGAGCGCAACGGAGTGCGTTGGCGTATCTTCAAGGATGCCAATATTTCCAGCGTAACGGGGCAGAAAGTCTTCTCCTTCGGCGACTGGCCGACCGACCCCTCGGGGCTGAACAGCTGCGTAACGCTCACGCCGATTTACTACGAAAAGAACAACTAAAACAACTATCACAAAATGAGAAAGAGCCTGTTAGTTTTATGGATGCTCTGCTTTGCCGTCTCCTCGATGGTTGCGCAAGAGCTTCCGGCGCGCGACGAGATTCTGAACGTGACGCGCAAAGTGAATGATTATCTGATGTTGAAACGCTATCCCGACCCGACGGCCGTGATGCCCTACTATGCGCGAAACAAGGTCTATGAGTCGAATATCTGGACGCGTGCCGTCTACTACGAGGGTTTGATGGCGCTCTATGCCATTTATCCCGACAATCGTTACTACGATTATGCCGTGCAGTGGGCCGATTTCCACAAGTGGGGGATGCGTCGTGACGACACGACGACGCGCAATGCCGATAACTATTGCTGTGCGCAGACCTACATCGACCTCTATCGTCTCGAACCGCACCCCGAACGGCTACGTAAGACAATCTCCCTGTGCGAGATGTTGGTCAATACGCCCCAGGTGGAGGATTGGACCTGGATTGATGCCATTCAGATGGGCATGCCCGTGCTGGTGAAGATGGGTAGGTTGAAGGGCGATGAGCGCTACTACGAGAAGGCCTACCGGATGTATGCATGGAGCCGCAATACGTTGGCGGGCGGTCTTTTCAACGAGCAGGAGGGACTTTGGTGGCGCGACAAGGACTTTGTGCCCCCTTACAAGGAGCCGAACGGAGAGGATTGTTATTGGTCGCGCGGCAACGGCTGGGTGGTCGCTGCATTGGTGCGTGTGCTCGACGAACTTCCTGAAAATGCCCCTCATCGCGACCTCTACATCAAGGATTTTCGAGCCATGTGCAAGGCTGCCAAAGCGTGTCAGCGCGAGGATGGCTATTGGAACGTAAGTCTGCACGACGAATCGAACTTCGGCGGCAAGGAGGTGACCGGTACCTCCCTCTTCATCTATGGCATGGCGTGGGGCATCAACCACGGCTTGCTCGACCGTGCGGAGTATCTGCCCGTCATTGCCAAGGCGTGGAATGCCATGGCCAAGGAGGCGGTCCATAAGAATGGTTTTCTGGGCTATGTGCAGGGCACAGGCAAAGAGCCCAAAGATGGCCAACCCGTCACCTTCAAGTCGAAACCTGATTTTGAGGATTATGGCGTGGGATGTTTCCTCCTAGCCGGTTCTGAGATTTATAAATTGTAATTTGTAACAAGAAAGAGAAACAATCAGATGAAAAGAGGGTTTATTTTGCTCGTGGCACTCTTCGCAGGGGTGCTTGCAACCTCGGCACAACAACTTCGTTTGCCCAAGGTTATCAGTGATAATATGGTGTTGCAGCAGGGGAAATCTCTCCCCGTTTGGGGTGAAGCAGCGCCGAATGCCGATGTGGAGGTGCAGTTCCAAAAACAGCGTGTACGCACGACGGCGGATGAGCATGGAAAGTGGCAGGTGCAGCTGGAAGCCTTGAAGGCAACCCATGCTCCCCAGCGTTTGACCGTGCGCAGTGGTAAGGAGCAGCTCGCCGTGGACAATGTATTGGTGGGTGAAGTGTGGCTTGCCTCGGGGCAGTCGAACATGGAGTACTCGATGGCCAACCATCCGAAATACGCCAAACCGCGTCGCGGCGACCGTGATTATCAGCAGAAGGCTTACGAAAGTGCCGACAATCCGCTGATTCGCGTGATGCATGTGCAGAAAAACCTCAAACCCGACACACTCCCTTCGCACGGGTGGAAACCCCTCTCGCAGGAGAGCCTGAAACCGGTATCGGCCGCAGCCTACTTCTTTGCCGAGATGTTGGCCGACAGTTTGCAGGTACCCGTGGGTATCATCTCCTCGGCGTGGGGCGGTACGGCGATTGAGGCGTGGACACCGGTTGAGGGGTACACCTCCTCGCCGCTCTTTGCCGGGCAGGTGGAGCGAGAGAAATACCTTGGCCCCGAGGAGATAGGTAAGCGTTATCAGAAACTGATTGCTCCGTTGATTCCCTTTGCCATGCGTGGCGTTATCTGGTATCAGGGAGAGCAAAATCTGATTATGGGCGATTTGGATATCTATACGGCCAAACAACGTGTGCTGATTGAGAGTTGGCGCAAACAGTGGGCCGATGAGTCGCTTTCATTCTACTATGTGCAGCTCGCCCCCCACATCTACTCCTCGCGCCGCAACGATGTGACACCCAAGACATGGGAGACCCTGGCTCATTTTCGCAAGGCGCAGGAGATGACCATGTATGAAGTGCCGCGTACCGGTATGGTGGTGATTACCGATTTGGTGGATAAGTTGAGCGACATCCATCCGCCCTACAAGTGGGAGGTGGGATATCGCTTGGCTCGCTGGGCGTTGGCCAATGACTATGGTCGCGATGTGGTCTGCAAAAACGCCTCGTTTGATTCGATGGAGGTGAAGGACGAATGCCTGATTGTCACCTTCAAAGATGTAGCCGGTGGGTTAAAAACCTTGAATGGAGGTGCCCCCGACTGGTTTTGGATTGCCGATAAGCAGGGTCGCTTTTTCAAGGCCGAGGCGGAGTTGATTGCCCCCGATAAGGTGGCGTTGCGTCAGGAACGCATCCGCCGTCCCATCGCTGTGCGATTTGGTTGGGACGAAACGGCTCAGCCCAATTTGTGCAATGGCGCCGGTCTGCCGGTGCTTCCTTTCAAGGAGACTTTGCAACAATAGCGAAGGGTGCTTGTTGCACGACTTTTAGCAAGACGAGCGTATCCACCTCCGTTGGATACGCTCGTCTAAGTTGTTGCTGATGCTACTGCAGGCGATTCTCGTCGCGAAGTTTTTGCAGTTCGTACATGCGGTCGCGGAAACGTGCTGCGGTGAGGAAATCGAGTGCTTTGGCCGCCTGCTCCATGTCATTGCGGGCCCGCTCGATAAGAATTCCCAGCTCCTCGTCCGAGGAGGGCTGCCCCGTGACGTAGACGCGGTCGACATCGGCTGCCGTGAGATAATGCTGCTCGGGCTGGGGATTGGCGGCCGGGTAGTTGATGCCCGACCCCGTGCCGGAGAGTAGGAGACTCTGCCCCTGCCCGCTGCGCTTGGCGCGTTCGGGCAGCATTTCGTGTTCCATATCGAAATGCACCTGCTTGGCGCGACGGCGATTCGACTCCTCGATGGCCAGACGCATCGAGTCGGTGCAGACAGCGGCATAGAGAATCGCCTTCCCTTTGGCGTGGCGGGCGGCGCGGCCGGCAATCTGTGTCAGCGAACGTACATTGCGCAGAAAGCCCTCCTTGTCGGCATCGAGAATGGCCACTAATGCCACTTCGGGCAGGTCCAATCCCTCGCGTAAGAGGTTGACGCCAATCAATACATCAAAGAGTCCGGCACGCAAATCCTCCAAAATCTGCACGCGCTCCAACGTGTCTACATCCGAGTGAATGTAGCGGTTGCGTACCCCGATGCGGTCGAGGTATTTCGAGAGCTCCTCGGCCATACGCTTCGTGATGGTGGTGATGAGCACCTTGTCGTCGTTTTTTGTGCAGCGCTCAATCTCTCCCAGCAGGTCGTCGATTTGGTCGTCGGTGATACGCACTTCAAGCGGCGGGTCGACCAATCCCGTGGGGCGAATCAACTGCTCGACGACAATGCCTTCGCTCTTCATCAACTCCCAATTGGCCGGTGTGGCACTGACATAGATGGAGGTGCCCTGCAAGGCCTCAAATTCGGTGAAGGTCAGCGGGCGGTTGTCTTTGGCAGCCGGCAGCCGGAATCCGTACTCCACCAGATTCTCCTTGCGGGCGCGGTCACCCCCAAACATGGCGTGCACCTGCGGAAGCGTGACATGACTCTCGTCAACCACCAGCAGGTAGTCCTGCGGGAAGTAGTCCAGGAGGCAGAAGGGGCGTGAGCCTGCCTCGCGTCCGTCAAAATAGCGCGAATAGTTCTCGATGCCCGGGCAGTATCCCAACTCCTTAATCATCTCCAAATCATACTCCACGCGTTGTTTGATGCGTTGCGCTTCCATCGTACGGCCGGCCTTTTCGAAGAGGGCGATTTGTTGGCCCAGGTCGAGGTAGATTTGCTGCACGGCGGTGTGGATGCGCTCCTTCGTGGTTACGAAGAGGTTGGTAGGGTAGAAGGT